>VSNQ01000040.1 GCA_009774395.1 Lachnospiraceae bacterium | reverse complement strand
TGTACTAAATAACTGCAATCCCTTATAATTAAAGGGATTGCAGTGTTTTTTTGTTTTATTTACTGTCAAAGACAGGAATATACTATACCACGCATCTGTCCTTCTGCACAATTTCCCGGAAACATTTTAAATCCGCTGCCGTTGTAATTTTAAAATTTCCCTCATCCCCCGGTATCATGGCAATGTCCATTCCTGCCATGACCGCAGGCTCCGCCGAACCGTTGATTTTTAAAATCTTATCCGGCAAAAGCGCCCTGTTCGCCTCATAATATTTACCAAGCAGAAACACTTCCGGTGCCTGCCCGGCAAAGACTTTCCCCCTGTCCAATAAAGAAGATACTGCCTTCCCATCATCACTAAGATAGACAGTATCTTTCATCGGCAGAACGGGAAGTGCGCCGTCATGCCCTTTCGCCGCTTTCAGGCATTCCTTAATCTGAACCGCCATCACGCAGGGACGCGCCGCATCATGGATTATTACAAAATCACCATCCAATGCATACCCACGAATATCTGCGAGCGCATGATATACCGATAACTGCCTGTTCTCCCCCGGTGCAGAAAATCCCCTAAACTTCTCATTACATGGTAGCGCAAAAAGATGCTGCATGATATACCCATGCCACATACTGTCCGCCACAATCTGTACCGCATCAATTTCCTCATGCGCAAGGAAAGTATGTAAACAATACGAAATAACAGGCTTTCCCTTCACCTCATAATACTGTTTTGGGACTTCAAGCCCTGCACGAGTTCCCGCTCCACCTGCCAGAAATATTGCCACATTCATCAGTCATACCTCCGTAAACTCTACTCCCCCCTTTTTGTTCCAGATTCCTGCCATAACCGCGTATTTCCTTTATTGTTTCTCCATACGGTCTGTTTTTACCAAAGAGCATGGTTGTTCCAAGTACAAACCCATCCATCCCTTTTGGCGCAAACGCAAGAATTTTATCAGCACTGCAGGCTCCATCCCAATATGCCCTAAAATGCATTTCCTCCTTGAGCAGGAGCAGCCTGTCTATCTTTTTCCCTACATATGGCAGGTACATCTGTCCTGCATTTCCCGGATTCACGGACATGACCAACACCTTTTTCACAATACGCAGCATTTCAAACACCGTTTCCACGCTTGTTCCGGGATTGATTGCGATACCTGGAATCATGCCTGCATTGATGATTTTTTGTAATGTGGTTGACGGGTGATATTCCGCTTCCGGGTGGATATAGACTGTATCGCCTTTGCGCAGACAGTTCAGAAATATCTCAATGTTGTTGTTCGGGTGCTCAATCATCAGATGCACGTCAAGCGGCTTTTTAGTTGCCGTGGCTATGTAGCGCATATCGTTTAACGACATCGCAAAATTAGGGACATAGCGCCCATCCATGATGTCAATGTGGAACGAATCAATACCACCGTTCTCTAAATCTTTTACTTCTTTTTCCAAATTGCCGTAGTTAGCGCACATCATTGATGCGGTTAATTCAAAATCCATTCTTTACCTTCTCTCTTCAATTTTCTGTATCCTTTTTCCAAGCATGCTAGTATATCGTTTTCTTAATCCTCGTATACAAAGTGCTTGATATTTATATCAATACAAGGCGTAGGAAGAAGTGATGCGATGGCGTTTGCATGATTTTGACTCTTTATCCCAATAGGTAGTGTTTTCTTATAGTCATAGTTTTTTCCATTCAGACTTCTAACATTAATATGGAATTGCAGGAAAATAAGTGATGTAGATTGCGCAGGATATTTTTTCGAGGATGTATGTGAAAAAACGCAGGCGTAGCGGGCTACGGCGAGGCTTTTGGGCATACATAATCGATGAAATAGACAAGTCAAGATGCATCAGTTATTTTTCTACATTTCTTATAGGATGACATATGACGTTCCTCCACAAAATATTGGATAATAATGACTCTTAAATCACACTATTTACACATGGTTATATACAAATGACATATCAAAAATCCCCGTTTTTTCAATAGTTTAAACTGTGTATACAACCTGTGTATCAAATTTTTAGGAGATTAAATTATAGTCCTCTACTTTTCCCGCACCACTTCAGGCACGACAAACACATCTCTATCCAGATTGACCGCCATCGCCATGTCAAGCCCGGATGGTTTTCTGTCATTGACAAGAATCCGCTCTCCCATCGGCATACTAAATAAGATATCATCGTACCGTATTCTATTTTCTTCCAAAAAACGAAGCGTTTTTTCTCGGTATTCCTCCGTACGGGAAGTCAGTATCACTACCCTGTCTTCCGGTGGCAACTCTGCCAGATATTCCCTGGCCCCCAGAAGCACTGTGTCTTTCCCGTCCAGCTTATAACCGTTATGCTTAAGCAACGTCCCATCCAGATCAAAGATCCATGTCTTAGGAAGCGTGGATAAAATCATTTCCCTGCTCACTAGCTCTCCTCCCCCACTACAATATTTTCCCAGCCTTCCAGCCGATATATGTCAATAGCCCTCCACCTTGTATCGCTGTACTGATAATCCGGGTACAGGGCAATCTTTTTACAAACTGCGTCCTTTACCACATCGCACAGTCCGCTTCGAATGCCAATAAACGTCCCCGCCCGCTCCACAAGAGAACGAATCTGCGCAATGGTCGGCGATACCGCCCTTGTGCCTAACAAGGGCTTCTCCTTCCCTGCCACATTGGTATAACAGGCATAACCCCTTTCCTGATATTCTTTCACTATCTGTTTCCAGACATCCGTCTTTAAAGCCGTTACCGACTTTGCATAAGGAGCAAGGATCACTGATTTTCCCGGAACAATCTCCTCTGCACCCTCATATGTCTCTTCATGTTCCGGTGTATAGGGCATCGTATCTTCCAGCAGACCAAACACCCCACAGCAGTAAAGTTTCTCCAATGAAATTTTCTTAACATAAAGCGCTCTTGATAAATTCACCACATAGGGTCTGTCCTGATGTGGAATAAAAACATCCTTTTCTCCAAAGAACAAAGCCGCCTGCACAGTTTCATCCATCTCCTTCTGGATAAGCGCCTCCATTGGGTAGTTTCCAAACAAGCGCACCACCTGCCCACAGGCATGTCCGATTACTACTACAACGCATTGAGGCTTTCCCCTCTTTTTCAGAAAATGGGGCAGATAAGACATCATAAAGTAAATATCCCCTAAAGCACAGAACGGACATAGAACCAAGAAATGTCCAGGATATTTTTCCTTTAACTTAAAAAGAGATTCCCTGCCTCGTTCCGCCCTCTGCAATCTGCGTGCAAGCGTCTCTGGCGCAAGAGAATATTCCGCGTATGTATTGTAATCCACCAGCTTTACCACTCGACCGTCATATCCCATCCACTTTAACTGCGACGCCATGGCTGCATAAGCGCGTGCTACAATACAAACTAGCGTCTGTCCTGGTTTTTCCTCCATAATAACAGAGGGGTTCCGGATGGCTATGTCCCGATAATTTTTCCCTTCCTTATTCGGGTTATTGTCAAGAATGGCCGTAACCGCGAACCCTTCCTCCAACAGAAGATCCGCCAGCTCCTCTGTGGCATTACAGTGACCGAAAAGGTAAATTTTTCTATTCTGTACAGCTCCCTCCATAACCAGCGCTTCTAAATTTTCTTTCATTTCCTGATAATGTAATGCATCCATTTCTCACCTATATGCAAATAGCGCCTGCGCCGCCTCTTCTATGGAAAGCAGACCAGTCTTAACCAAATGAAACAGACCTCCGTAAGTGCTTTCCCGATAAATCACTGAAAAGCGGTCTGAAAACTCATACATATGATAAAGCCTCAAAAGCTTCTCCTGATTTTTCTCTGTGATCTGCCTGTATGTAAATCCGTCACTTACGGTTATCGGAGCCGTAGATAAAAGAAGGATCTTTCGCTCTCCCGTCCTTCCCACTCCCGCATGGAGAACGCCAGAAACGCAGGCATCCTCTTCCAGTGCCTTGTCTGGTACGAGAAAGATGTGGTCGTAGGAAGCAAGCCATTCCTCCAAATGTTGCAACAGTTCTGACCACGTCCCTGTCCTCTGATTCTCCGTGCCAAAACAAATTTCAGTTTCCGTTCTGCTCTTTTCTTGTTCCATAGACTATCCCTTTCCTCCCGCTATCTCTAATCCACTCTTTTCCAATAACACACATCCAGCTTCAAAACTCCAAAAGCTGCCGGAGAAAACAGGAAAAGCAGGACTGCCAGCTTCTTTTCACAAGAAATCATTCGGGTTCCCAAATAATGCCCGTATCCTTTCAGCACATGTAAGCAGGCTCGCCTTTTAGCATCTACGCAGCCAGCGTATTCCGCTCTGTAATAATGATCAATCGCCAGCGGAATCATCCTTGCAGAAATCATAGCCGCCAGATCGCCTTCCCCGTTTCTATCAAAATACTGTACCAGTCTTTCATGCAGCTCTACTTCATCCAAAAATAAAGTTGAATACTTCTGCATTGTGGTTCCCTGTGGATTCACACGGTAAAAATAGATTTTCTTATCTGTTACTGCCACTTTCCTACACTTAGCGTAACATACAGCGGAGAAATACTGATCCTCAAATATTTTCCCCTCTGGGAAAAATATACCCTCCAAGAAGCTTTTGCAGTACAGTTTATTGGGCACAATCGTATACTCTACATCCGGATGAACCATCGATGCCGAAAACATCCGCTGCAGAGCCTCTCTCCCTGTCATGCCTTTTGTCCTGACAGCTCCATATTTCAGTTCCTTTTCGTCCACTTCTATTGTCGTTCTCACATAGGAACCCTGCGCAATTTCCGCTTGATACTCTGTCATAAGCTGATATAAAGTTTCCAGATAGTCCGACGTTACCCAGTCGTCCGAATCCACAAAGGCTACATATTTTCCAGAAACCGCCTTTAATCCAATATTCCGCACTGATGCCAATCCTGTATTGACTTCCTTTCTGATCAGTCTGATTCTGGCATCTTCGCTCATCATCTTTTCACATATCTGCACGCTGTTGTCCGTACTTTTATCATCCACGCAGATGATCTCGATATTGGCATAAGTCTGCTTCATCAGGCTCTCCAGACACTTCTCTATATATTTTCCTACATTATAGACTGGCACGATTATGCTGATCATTTCACTGTTCATAGAACAACTCCCCAAGTGTTACCACTTCGCATGACATGATATTTTCAATCTCTTTTTTTAAACTGTCATTCTCTGAAAACGCCGTCAGTATAACTGCTTCCGGCTTATCCTTTTCTGCCGCCTCTTCCAAGGTATATACAGGTATAACCAGTTTTATCTCTTCTGCCCTTTGGTCAATTCCATACAATAACTTTATAGAAGAATGCATCAGAATATTTTCCATCACACGCTCTCCCATTTCCGACATACCGTATATTGCCACTGATGACAGATTTCTCTCTTCCAACATTTTATGAATCAAATTTCCTTTATCACTTTCCATAATCATTTGATTTGCCATCCGCAGCAACTGTTCTAGCTTCATTGTCTGTTTGCGCTCCTTTTGCAAGGCCTCTTTCAGATACAAGTAATGAAACAGAGCATACACGATGCCTGTCGCAAACACCGTATTTATAAAAATTCTGCTTCTTCTCATCTCCGCTTCCTTTCCGAGCTATCCAGAACTGCCATTACAATTTCCGCCTTTAAAGCATCCTCTTTCTCTTTCTCATACACAAGCTCTATCGCATCCATGCTTATCCCCATCTTATTCAGACTGAAATACTCATATCTGGCAGCGTTAAAACCACTCTCATACAGAATCACCTTTTTGCAATCCGCCTGACTAATGATATCGCACAGACCACTTCTCAACGCAATAAATGCTCCCGCATACTCTAACACCTGCACTGCCTCCTTATAGGGAAACCAAACAGGTATTGTACCTGGCACAGGCTTCTCCTTCTCTCCATCACAGTTGGTGGCTACGCTCCAGCCTTCCTGTCTAAAGATTTCTGCCAATTCTTTCCATACCCCCATCCCCATTTCCGATACAAACGAACCAGCATAAGGTGCCATGATTACCGTCCTGTGAGACGCAAGTTTAAGCTCTGCAAACAATTCCTTCGCATAGCAGCTTTCCCTGTCCACAATAAGCCGTTTCTTTTTTACGTCTTTCATCAGATCAAACACATCATACAAAAACATTTCATTAAAAGTAATCTGGGGGTAATCGTCCGCATAAAGATACCGCTTGGTACGCCACCCCCAATAAAGCAGAGGCTTGATACGCATCTTATCGGTGCCGAAAAATTCCCATGCCCTTAGCATTTCGCCCATCTCATCTGGCGTTATCTTTCGGATATCCTCTATGCCGAACAGAGCGGCCGTCCGTCGGCAGCTTTCCGCCGTCACCACAACCGCATAATCTTTAATTCCTTCTCGCTCCAAATAGGCGTCCAGATACATACATGCCATATAGATATCCCCTGTTCCCGGATAAGGACACAGAAAAAGCCAAAATTCCTCGGAATCTTTTGCTCTAAGTTCCTGATAAAACTGATATCCTTTCTCCACAAGTATCAATTTCTCTTTTAGATTTTCCAGAGAATCATCTTCTTTCCTTTGGCTCTCATTTATGGAAATGTTTATCTGGTTGTCGCTGCCGCATCCGAGCTCTTCTAGCTGAGCCGCCATTTCCCTGTGATATTTGGAGCACAGGATGACCATCACTTCTCCCGAACATTCCTTAAAATATCGTTCCGGCAGATACACCGGTACGCCCAGACAGGTACCTCTCGCCTTCTGCGGATTATTATCCAAAATTGCTGTCAAAAAAATACCATGCCTCTGTAATGCCTCTCTGATATCTCTTGCGTACAGGGTACAGCCAAAAATCAGAACTTTTCTTTTGACAAACCTGCCTTCTTCCGCCCTCGCCGCAATAGCATCCTCTATGACCTTTCGATCCTTTTCTCCTGCAATCATCAGTTTCTACCTTATACATACAATGCGTTTTTTACAAAATCTTCCAACGTAATTCCTTCATTTTCGATGATATGGGCATTTCCATAAGGTTCTTCCACAGAAATTACCACGATCTCATGAAAGAATTGCACCAACCGATAATAAATTAACAGTTCTTCAAGCATTTTTCGCCTTACCGCCACCAGAGTAACCCTGTTAGACTCTACCCGCTGTTCTACCCACACTATCGCCTCCTGATCTGTTATCACAATAACTCTCTTTAAATATTTTCGTTTCAAATATATAGGAAGCAGTCTAAATGCTATATCAATCATATTCTGTTCTTTCGTCTGCACTATAACAAGACCAGTATCTTCATCCGGCTGGTACTTTTCCTTTATATAGAGCCAGTACTCCCTTCCTGCCATGGCCATTTCTGCCTCTGTCATGCTAACACCTCTCCGATATGACCGCCTGGATGGTTTCTCTTAAAATCATTCAATGTAAGTCCCAAAGCAGCCGCAATCTTCATGGCAAGCCCCTGCAGCACGATGAGATTTATGGTGGTAGAATTGTTGGGCATAATGTTCCACATATCCCCCTCATGCACCAAATCCAACACAAAACTGTTTGAAATTTCCCGTGTTAGAGTGCTTTCTTTTTCAAATGTAAGAAGCCACATGTTCACTTTTCTTTTCTTCAACAGATTCACCAGATACACGGATTCTACCGTTTTCCCACTCTTCGTCAAGATAATAACCATGTCTCCGTCCTTCACCACGCCCATATCGCCATGAACAGCGGAATTGGTATTGAGGTAATAGGCATCCAACCCAAGGGACAGCATGGAACCCACAAACTTTTCACAGACAGGCACATTTTTCCCAAGACCAGAAACAATAATTTTATGTCCCGCCTGCAAAGTCTGCGCCCCTTCTGCCACCCAGCGCTCGAAAAGTTCGATATCCATCGAATGGATAGCATGTTCAAACTCCTTTAATTGTCTTTCAAAATATGTAGTCATAACACATCCTCCAGATAATATAATCCATTATAAAAAGCACCGCAAATGGAATCATAATCCTGCCATGTATAAATCGTAAGTGACAACCAAATCACCGCATGTAACAGCCGTATTTCATAAGGATCTGCCCCCGTCAACGCAAAGAAATCCGACTCCATGTCCTCCCATTGATTTGACTCAATCTGCAGAGATACTTCATCTTCCTTAATTTCCAGACGAAACTGCTTTAAATTAAACTGATCATAGTTTCCCACAATCGAATAATAAAGCTTCGCCCAGTCATAGCGGATATCCCCGTAAAGTTCTGTATATCCGAAATACCCCCTAGGATCTATCAACACAGGAGAACCGTCTTCACGAAGCAGCAGATTGGAAAAAGTACAGTCCCCATGAATAAAACAGAAAATATCACAAGAAAGCATGTCCAGCCGCTTTTCCAGTTCCCTCTTATAGAAGTACACGTTCCGGCACTTCTTCCCATTAACCACGATCTCCCGTTTATCCGCAAAGGGAACCAGATCACGGATTTTAGACAGTCTATCCATGGTTTTAACATAATAGGCTTCTCTCAGGCTGAAAGAATCAGCGGTCATCTGCTCCGAACGGTGCAACAAGTGAAGAGAGTTCACGATCTTTGTAAGAATTTCTTTTTTCTCCTCATGGGACAGATCATATTCGTAAATATTTTTCCCTTTGATGAGCTCCATAACAAGCGGATTCTTTCCATATATTTTAGGCAGTGCTGGTATATGATACTGCTCCGCCTTTTCATACCATGCGCTTTCCCACAGAGCCAGTTTTTCCCCTTGCGCATCCAAAGCCTCCTTTACCAGCCTGTCCCCCTGTATGGTTATTCTGTTAAAAGGTCTGCATTTTTCAAGCCCCAGTTTTTCATATTCCTCCAAAAGCCCAAATTCTCTCGTGCCTGCCAGTCCAAACTCGCAAAAGGTCATTCCGCTCTCTTGCATCCACCGCACCAGCTCGCCGCTTTCCGGAACGTCCTTGAGCTTGCTCTTATCTGTAAATAGAAAGAATCCTGCTACCCCGTGTTCCGAAGAAGGTTCTTCCAGAAACGCCCCGTCGCAAAAACTCCATCTACAAAGAAAGGTTTCGGATATACCCACATAGTCTTCTTTAAGTCGTCCCCCTTCTCCACATGATGCAGGAAGGAGAAGCCCCTCCGGTAAGATCAGATCCGACCAGACTAGCATAAAGGAAGCCTCTGTTGGAAGCAGCCGAATTGCCTGCCCCACTCCTGCACAAGTGCCTGTCCCTTCCGCATCCACCACCTGATAAATGACATCTGCAAAAGTAGACAAATATTCACGCAATACTTCCTTATGATAGTCTGCTATAATGATAAATTTTTTATCCGGATACTTCCGAAACAGGTGGAACAGCATCGGCAGGTTATTCACTGGCACCAGCGCTTTCGGTTTATTTGCTGTCAGATGCTTTAACCGGGTGCCTTTCCCTCCCGCTTGTACGATTATGTAGTCCATATTTTTATCCCTCTTGCTTTTTCTTATTTTCACAGCGAATGTCATAAATTCAAAATAGAAGCGACTCATAGTCAAAACAGGTAATCATATTTTTTTCTGAAATACCTAAAGATAATAACTGCTGTACTATCTCCTTATAATAATTTACATTTGCCACAATATAGACTGCATTCGCGTATTGTCTGGCTCCATCCTCAGGCGCAACAATCGGAATGTTCCCGTCCATTTGTCCCCATAATTGTTTGTTATTATCCATATATGCAGTAATACCAATATCTTTGCGTTGCAAAAACTTTCTGACCAGCTTCCCCATGTTTCCATTGCCAAATATAACAATCTGCTCATCTTTCTGAAGCTGTTCCAACCGCTTCCTAATCTGCTCGATCTGTTTCTGCTTATCGCACAAATACTCTTCCAGCGCTTCCTCTGACTGTTGCGCTTTACATACAACAGGTGGCAGCGGCTTATCTTCTGGAAACATACCAACTTCAAAATCATTACATATTTCCGAACGCAATAACGGTAAATAATCCTTTCTCCATTCTGGAGGAAGAACACTATAATACCAAGCAAGTCCATCTATCTTCCACAAAAAGTAATACTTCTTGCACAATTCAAACAGACCATCTTTTTTGAGCCGTTCCCTGAGATGTCTGTACTCATCCACCAATGCTTCTGCTTTTTTTGGCAAATTAACGGAAGAATTCGGATTGTCCCAACGGTAGCAATAAAATGATTTGCGCATAAACATTACTCTATCCGCTTTGTACAATGAAAGAAATGCAAAAGATACATCCTGATATGCAGCACCTCCCGTTTCATTCATAAAAATTTCTTTATCCAGCAGGAATTCTCTTCGATACAAACCGCTCCAAAAAGAAATAATCCCCATTTTTATCATATAATCCGCATCACGCGGACAAAAAATCTTTTCATACAGAGAACCGCCATCCAAAACATTAAAAGGTAAAATAATTCTGTCTTCCCCACAGCCACAAAACCTGTTAAAATCTGCCTTCAAAATATCAAGCTGATTTTCTTTTGCACACTTATATTGAATTTCATACATTTCAGGTAAAATATAGTCATCCGATTCACAAACACCTATGTACTCCCCTCTAGCTTCCTTCACACCCAGATTAAACTGTGCGCCTACGCTCGGAATCGCGTGAAATATCTTGACACGTGCATCCCGCTGAGCCATTTCTTCTAAAATCTCCAGCGTTCCATCTGTACTTCCGCCATCAATCGCCAATATCTCTATCTCTTTCAACGTCTGATTAATCACACTTTCCATACATTCTTTTATATGTTTACTGTCATTACGCACATAGACCAATACCGAAACCTTTATCTGCATTCTTCCAATCCCCTTCCCAGGCTTGCGTGAATCACTTCAACATCATAAAATCCATTCTGCCGGGTCGTCTCCAACATATCCCACTGAAAATTTTGCCCTGCTGAAATCAATACCAGCGCCTCACGAGGAATCTGCTGATCATCAATATTCATCAGCGGAATCCCCGCCACTTTCCTGTCTCCCGCATCCTTTGTAACCACAAATGCCTCTATCTTATCCGAAAGGTCGTTATCTTTTAAAAACTGATATACCATCATACCTATTTTACCGGCACCGTATATCACAACCTTATCCGCCTCTTTTACCCGTTCTTTAAATCCCAGCAGCAACATACGACTGCTCATATTAGGCGCACTGTATATTCCAATCTCCATACTTGCCGCCAGAAGTTTTTCTTCCGGCGAAAAATTGACGGGCTTTTTTCTTTCCTCCAGTGTCATCTGAGAATCCAGCTTTTTTAAATTATACATAACTGCACCGGCGAATTTTGCAACTGCCTGCGCAACTCTTGGCGATAAACTATGATCTAACAAAATACTCAACATCTCCGTAAAGCAGATCATTCGACCCTGCACATTTTTATATTGAGGTTTGGATGTCATAATAGAACCTTCTCTGACACGGTAAATCATCAAAGATTTATTGATATGCATCACCTTTTCCGCTAGCATAAAGCACTGAAATACAAACAGACAATCCTCATTGAGCATGCCTGGCCGGAATAATAAATTCCTGTCTATTAACCACTGTCTATTAACTGCCAATAAACAGGCAGAGTCACACAAGTCATCGTTTTCCATCTGTTCCGCAAACATGACCTGTCCACATTTCGGTCCTCCATAACTTTTCTTTCTGTGATAGTAATCATCTTTGTAGTCGATTTCTTTCAGTCTTTCTGTTTCATAAATACAGTCTGAATCATATAGTAATATTTCAGTATTATTATTGTTTAATATATTGATAATCTCTTTTAGGGCATTATCATGCAACATGTCATCACTGTCCAAGAATAGTATATATTTACCATCCGCATTTCTTATCCCTGTATTTCTCGCTCCGGACAAACCCTGATTCTCCTGAGAAATAATCACTATCTGACTGTTATTCCCCTGATACTCTTCTAAAATTGACAGCGAATCATCCGTAGAACCATCGTTAACACAGATAATCTGGACATTTTCCATCCTCTGTGAGAGAATGCTGTCCAAGCACTCTCTCAAATATTTCTCTGTGTTATATACTGGAATAATTACTGACAAAAAGTTGCTCATATACTAATCTTCTCCTGTCTGCACTTCATACATAACATCTATCAACGAAACAACCGGGCAATCAACCTTCCCTGACAGCTCCGCCTCTATCTCATCAAAGAACGTGATTGCTGTCACCACGATAACATCCACAGGCACCAACTCCTCTTTCGGTGTCACTACATTCAGCTCTGCATAAATAGAGTCCGCATTTTTATCAATGGCATAGCTGACGGTTATGTCCGAATCTTTTAATTCATCACACAGACGCTCCCCCAGTTCCCTCATGCCATAAACTGCTACCGTTTTATAACCATTCCGAGTAAAGTACTCTGCCAATGTTTTTCCTTCTTGTCGAATTTGAAGCCACTGATCAAAAGCCATATAGAGTTCATGAACCTTTTTATGTATCTCCGACATCTCCTTGTTCTTTTTTGATGTTATCCTCTCTGTCACTAATCCTCCTGCTATGGCTCCCACAACTATATTCAACACTGTCAAAATTCCTTTTTTCATATCTGATTTCCCCTTCCGCTGCCTCTTCTATTTTTCCGTTATATATCGCAGATTTGTATCTTGAATATAATTTGCCGATATAACTTGAAATTCCAAACTAATTTATTCTTTTTGAAAATAAAATAAACCGGTCCCAGCCTCGCTTAAATGATCATAAGTATGAACATCTATGTTATATTCAATTTTCCAATTTCGGATAATTGAATATTCCACAAGCTTCAACTGATTAAGACATGAAACTACTGTATCCGCGTAAAATATTCTATGTGCATTAAATGCAATTCCATCCTGTCCTACAGGTACAGCAATAAATAATTTTCCGCATTTTTTCAACTTTTTCTGTATTTGTTCAAAACACTTAAAAGGCGCTTCAGGATCTATCGGATCCCCATATCTCCCCAATCCAAAATGTTCTAATGAACACATTGCTGATAAACTCGATATACTTTCTTCTTCAAATTGGGTCAACATGGTTGCATCGTCTGTAACAGTATATAAGTTTTCACATTCTCCCACAAACGGACGGATATCGATTGCATTTACTTTAATGCCGGAAGCTAGCAAATGTCCAATGAGCCCTCCCACACTGCTTCCTATATCATAATGTTCTTTTATATTGCTCGATATTATATGTTTAGCTGCCCATAAATCCATCCAAAAATAGTCGTCAAATCCCCCATTCGGTCGATATTTGTCCTTAATTATGGGATAAAGCCTCCATTCCTGTATATCAAAATTACTTCTTGTATTTAAAGACAAATATTTTTTCATATCGTCTTCTATAAACGTGTTTCTCCATTCCCCGTATTCTTCAGCGTACTGCGTATAATTGATTTCTCCCAAAGCTTCCCTGATTCTTTTATCTGTATTATATAGAGAATTTCTCCCCCGTTTTAAAAAGACAACTTTAGTCATATCCAGATTATAATCTAAGCAGGTTTGATGAATCTCATCTGTAAAATTACTTGCAACAATAATAAAATCCCATGCTTCCGGAATCTCATCTATTCCATATACTGGATAACCCATATATTTTTCCTTTATTTTTTTACTTTCCACAAATCCAATAATTTCTCCGTCTATTTTATTATTCCAGACTGTTTCCGCTATTCTTCCCGTTCCCCATATCAATAAACGCATGTCTTTCCTCCCTTTTAAATATTATTTTTATTTATTGTAATGAGCTTCTTATTTCCATAACGCGCAGCAAAACCAGAATATGAACTGCCAAACGAACCTAATATCATATTACATTTTGATAAGCACAGACAGTCTATCACCGCACATTCCATCGCTTCCCTGCTGTCCCTTCCCCAGCGTTTTGCTCTTAAAACACAAACGTGATCTTTAAAGACTTTGCGGACTCGATTCTCAACCCGCCGATCATCTGTTGCAAGCCAAAAATATACTGAATGGTATTCTTGTTCCATCTTCTTCATTCTTTCAACAAATACGTCTAATGTACTATACTCCGTCGCAATTTGATGATCTGTTCTGCGTATATGTACTCCTATCCACATCCTCCTTCTATCTATCATGGCTTCTGCCCTTTTCACAAATTTTTGTTTAAATATAATTTTTCTGCAGCAGGTTAGCGGAATTTCATCAATACCCAAACCGTTGAATGCCGATATAAAAATGCTTCTTTTTTGCTTCAATGTATTAATTACTTTTTTTCCACACCTCACTACTCTTTCCTGCATATCCTTTCCAATCCAGTCCATTTCTGCAGGCGGAGCGTAATCTACGCATACACCTCTCCGCATCTTTATAAAGCATAAAAACATCTTTCTCATAAGCCATCTTCTTAACATACTGATGTGCCGCTCTAATGGTTCTCCTGGTAGCACCGCATTATATTCCACCACTTTGTGTTTAATATCATTAAACTGCCGTGCATCAAAAACATCCTTATAAGAAATGTTACAATCCGTTTGTATTTCCCAAAATATAATTAGTTTTTCATTATATTTCTTTGCAAGTTGATATGCCTGAGCAATCGTATTACATCTACTTGTCAAACCGGAATATACATGTAAATAAATCATAATTGATAACATCCTTCCATCTTTTTTGATATTGCTCTCTATTGCATCCGTTTTTACATTGTTATAAATATATCCGTTTTTTTTAACAGATGTACTCGTATATAATTCATCAAATGGACATAATCTTTCCTGTAAAATTCAACCAAAAAACACGTCAAATGATATAAAAAATTCTTATCCAATACATCTACAGGCATATTGCATTCAGAAACCAGCCGTTGCATATCAATTTCTGTATGATATAAACCATTATTATACTCTTCGCAACGTTCCAAAATATAATAAGCTACCGCTCTTTCCCAGAATTTATATGTTAATCTATGATATCTTCTTATGACATATCGTGAAAAATAAAACTCATTTATTAATACTTTTTCCCATTTATCTTTTAGTACATAACTACTCTGCTGTAATCCGCGACGATAATAATATAATGGATTATCCGTATAACAGATGTAAGCGCCAAACCGATTCCAGATCTTTACAACCATAACTTTATCCCCACATCCCATTGATATCAGGGGCATCCCTCCAACAGCTATATAATGTTTTCTACTTATTAATGTTCCCAACCATCCAGGCCAATACCCAAAACAAACTGTGTCCTTTGCATATTTTCGTATTTCATAGCTGCATCTTCCACTTCCATTGGCTATTTTTTTAATATCCTGTTCCTCACCAAAATCTTCCACCTTGCAGCTCAAAAATTTTATTTCCTTATGTTTTCTCACGACGTTCGTCATAACCGCCAGATGATTACTTGCCAAAATATCATCATCATGTAAAATAACAATCCATGGACTTCTTGCAAGCCGGACTGCTGCGTCTGTTTTAAAATTTACCTCTGGAAAATGTCTATAATAAATTATTTTTTCATCCTGATACTCTTTTACCAGCTTTTCCGTTTCCGTTTTTTCCTCAATCGGAGCCCCCTCATTATCTGCAATAATAATCTGATAATCATCAAATCCTTTTTGGTTTAAGGCGCTTTCCAACGCCTGTCTCAGCAATTTCGGGCGTTTATATGTGGTGATAAGGATAGAAACCAGCGGTGGTTTTTCCCTATGTTTTCCCTGACATAAAATAGATTTATGAGAAAATCTTTCATAAAAATCTTTTTTATTTTCTGCAAAAAAATCATACTCCTTAATACTTACCATTGTGTCCATTTCCCCACTTTCACGAATTATCTTCATTAAATGATTGTAAAAAATCATATGTATTTTTCAATATACTTTTCTATGGGGAGATAAAAATCATCAAATCTGTTTCTTATCTCACTATCAGACCAATTCCACCATTGAATCTCATTTAACGCTACTATATATTCTTGTGCATATCTATACCGAATTATTCTAGCAGGAACACCTGCTACCACAGCATAATCAGGAACATCATGTGTAATAGTATGACTCCCTGATAATTCACTATAGCATCTAATATACTTTTTTAGGAATTATCGCTCCATTTGTATAAAAGTTGTCCACACATTTTACATTTCAGATTACACTGCTTAGTTACATGAAACGATAATGTATATACATTTAATTTCCCATCATTTCCAATATATGGCTTCGACTCTTTAAGTATCCAATCATGTGTTTCTATAATTAAATTCTCTTTAGAAATCCCCACGCTGATAATATACTGTTCTATATCTTTATATGTCTTTTCAGAAAACGTTAGCCCCAACGCTACAATTACCAAGGCATCTCTATTAAATCTTAATGCCTCTCTATTTAGCACCACTAAGCGTGTATTTCTGTCAATATGTTCCGGCTCAAAACTTGTACAAAAACAATTTGCACTTATTCCCACCTTATTTATAAGATTATTATAAATAAGGTGAGCCACAAGTCCGGTGCCATATATAATAATTTCTTTATTTTCTCTATAAACCTCTTAGCATTTCTCATAAATTTGCTTTATTTCTATCTATCATGCCTCTCCTTACATCGGAACCTATAAATTGGTCTCCACAGCAAATATAGTATTTGCTGTCTATTCCTTTTTGTTTCAATACCCTAACTGCTTCATTTGATGCCTTTACCGGCAGTACAAAAACAAGTTCCCCCGCTTTCCATTTAAAATTATCTGGTTTAATTGTTGATACCCCATGAAAATTTGTTCGTTTATATGTATCAATAGCATCTTTCAACTCTGCGTTTGGATATTCGCTATTCATATACTCATAAAAATTTTCAGCTGCATTATTGATTCCCCAAATACTATATACAAATTTGTCATCCTTCTTATAATTCGATTCTAAGAAGCAACGTGCTTTTTCAAAATTGTTATAAATTGTCTGTTGAAAAAGAATATAATCTTTCTTTTTTCTGGTTTCATAGATTGCTTCAACTTCATTCGCTCTATGATATTGCTCATATACTCCCCTAATCCTTTTAATAGCATTCTGTATAATAATTTTTTTTTCCCCTTCATACTCAATCGGTTTTGGATTCCAGTCTATTTGGTTATAATGTTCTTTATCGTAAAGAGGAAGATATGCATCCAGCCAGCCAAATCTTGCGTCTACTTGATTCTTCACAAAAATAACCGGTATTCCCATTGCCATACAAGGAGAGGCCACATGTAATCTGGAAGTAACAACAAGTCCGGCTTCTTCAGCATACTTTTGGTATTGTTCTCTCACAAAATTAAAGATTGCTTCTTTTTCCAAATTTGCATTAAAATAATACTGTTGTGTCATTACTTCAAATTTTCCTTTCATTTCATCAGGAATATATGGAAGTAAATCAACCGGAACATCCACAAAAAATATTTTATTTTGATTTCCACCTTTTCTTTTTGGAAAAGCAGATGTCATGCAACCATTTAAATATCCCCTAATATGATGCCTACGCAATACATTAAGTGTATGTTCATCTCTACACCCAATCGGTTCGTATCTTTTTAAGTATGCAATATTATAATCATTAAAATATGTTTCCTTATAAGAAGCTGATTCTATAGTCATGCCAAGAAAAACAGGTATAATATTCTTTGAAATGCTTATCTTACCCTCATTAATAAATGCTGGTTCAAAAAGATTCCAATTCATAGGTAAAATTAAATCTTCACCTTGGTATTGTCCTAATTGGTTCATATGTAAATTTACAATTTGTTTCGTATCTGATAAAAACATCGAATACAAATAATCAATAGCCATAAATTGTAGGTTATCACCAATATTTGCTGCTATGACATTACTATCTGTAATACATGTATTTTGCCAATGTATATTTCCAAATTTCATTATTATATAACGCATTTAAATTACAAGCGTTAACCCTCCTATCTCCCTTTTATCACATCAAACAGCAAACAAGACCGTTCTACTATTATAAAATATGGTTTTTTGTCTCAAATAAAATTTGTAATCATTCCGTAATCTTTTAATTAAAGGAATAATATTTGAAATATGTTCTGAATGTGTTCCATATTCCATCACAATCACAGGCTTTTTCTTTTGAATCAGTTCTATCCCTCCTAGTATAATCCTACCCTCCGAAGCCAAAGCATCGATTTTGAATAATATATGTTCTTCATTTTTAATTTCATTCATATATGAATCTAATGTTCTTACAGGCACTACTTCCGCTTTTCCATCACTGCTTAGGCTATTAGCTAATGAAACTTCTACATTCCTAAAAAAATTGGAGGACTCATATATTCCATCGCCTTCCCTCATATAAAAAACCAGCTCTCCTTTTTTACTCCATAGTCCTTGTTTAACACACATAATCCTTTCCAGCCTGCCATTTTCAACCATTTGATTTAATCTGATAAAATTGTTATTATCCGGCTCAAATGCAATAATGCGATTATATTTTCCACTTCCCAACGCTAAAAATCTTACTATTGTATCACCCGTATACGCCCCCACATCAATATAGCAATAATTATCTCTACTCGGTATAATTTCCTTGTCAAAAAACTCAAGCCAATCACTTTCCGTTTCCTCATATGTCAAGTATTGGTTTCCTGTTATTTTCCAATTTAAAAAATTTACAAATATTTTTCTGGATTTTTCGTCTTCCAACGCCCTGTACGATTCTTCATAGTCAACAAAATTATCTAAAATTTCAGAAGTATCTAAAAATTTATTTTCAGCCTTGAATGGGTTTGCCATAAAGCAGACCTCATTCTTCTCTCCTAGATTTTTAAGCATTTGAGATATTTCCAATGCACTATTCAATGTAGTTGTAATGCAAATACAATATTTTTCATATTTTTTTCTAATAATGTCATAGCTATATATAGGAACATTATTTATATGTTCACCTTTCAATTTAGGATTGTTATCACAAAACGCCACCGGATAAATTCCCTTTTCCTTAAGCAACTGACAGGTCTGCCTCCCCTTACTCCCCGCTCCCCAACACACTATAGTCTTCTCTTTCAAACTTCCAAAATAATCATCACTGTTTACAAGCTGCTCATTAAGTTTTTTCATCCTAACTTTTCATCCCTTCTATTAATCGTCGAAGTCCCTTTTATCCTTCTCAGACATGCAATCTCCCCATTTTGTTCTATTAATACAGCCGGCAAATCTCTGCTTAAGAATAATGCCTTTGCATCTGTCACTGCATATGCGCCTGCATTATGAAACACAAACAAATCTCCTTCTTTCAATGCTTCCGTTTCAAATTTTTTCAATAATATATCATGTACCGTACACAGCGCTCCGCAAACAATCCATCTCTCCTTTTGACAATTTTCTTTATCTGACATACAAATGACAGATACATGCGGTTCCTTAATTCCCGCCATTTGTCCATAATAATCTATGTGATTTATACCCCCATCAACAATTGCATAATTTATATTCTGGTTTTTCTTTACATCAACGACCTTTGTTATATATTTACCGCATAATGCGGTCAAATAGCGCCCTAATTCAATTGTAACTTTTATGTCATCTTTCTCCCGGCATAGCGCCTCACACAATGCATCAATATGACTAAAGCTTTCCGTTTCATCACCAAAGTAATCAATATAAAGTCCCGGTCCATATTCTAATTTATTTACAATAAAACCATATTCTTGTTTTAAATTTTTACAAAAAGCCTTCAGTTGCTTGATCTCACTGTCAATTACAGCAAAATTTTTTTTCTGTGTACCCGAAAAAAAATGAATCCCGTCCACCTTCAAATACTCCATATATGCTTTATTGCCAATGATCTCTTCTATATCTTCTTGGTTCATTCCAAACTGATTGCCGCTCGTAAGTCTTAACAACACATGTATTTTCCTTTTATTCTGTTTTGCCAAGATATACAAATTGTTACACTGTTGTTTTGACTCAACCGTATACACACCTTCAAACATATCTTTGAAAGTTTCATGCAAATCCATTTTGTTTTTATATACTCCGGACAGCACTATTTTTCTTGAATCAATCCCCAATTTCTTACATATCTCATATTCACCGGGCGAGCATACTTCAAACTTTTCAACAACTTTATCCAAATATGAAATCAAAAAAGGATTTGCCTTAACTGCATAGCACAAATCTGCCCTATCCTGTAGTTTCTGCTTTATATTCCAAACTCGTTCAAATAACGAATCTATTTCAAATAAAAAGTATGGTGTGCCATAGTTCTCTGCAGCTTTTTGAAGCTTGTCATTTTTTTTCATAAATCCCTTTCTCTAATCCTGCAACCAGCTCTTGTCTGTCAATCTTTCCATGACTGTTTAAAGGCAGCATATCTTTTATAATAAAGCGACTTGGAAGCATATATACAGGCAATGTTTTTCTTAGCTCTCTTTGTATTTCCTTGCCTTCTATATTTCCCTCCACAAAATCAATGATTTCATTATTATAATAAATACAGCAATTTATCCTCACTGCATCAATCCGATTAATAGCACGTTCGATTTCCGCCAATTCAATTCTGTGTCCAATATGCTTAATCTGAAAATCCTTTCTTGATGCAAAATATAAATCTCCATCTTTACCGTAGTATCCCAAATCACCTGTCTTATATATCATTTCTGTATACTGCTTTATAAAAGGATTTTGTACAAAACTCCTCTCACTTTCAGCACTATTATTATAGTAACCCAATGCCAATGCCGTACCCGATACACAGATTTCTCCTAATCTTCCTACCTGTTTATCTGTAATCAAATTCCCATCATCTATAAGGTAAACACGCTCATTTGGAAACGGTATTCCTATTGGCAGCATCTCATCATCTCTATATTCCTTATTCAAAATAGCATAGGTACAATTGCATGTGATTTCTGTTGGTCCATATACATTTACAAACAATGCCTTTGGATATTTTTCTTTCCAAATATTATATTGTTTTATCGGCATAATCTCTCCGCTAAAAATCACTTTATTAATATAAGATGGTCTTCTATACTCAAGTCCTCCTCTTGAAGATATAATACACAGCGCAGAAACAGCCCAAATCAAAGTAGTGACTTTTTTTTCTTCAAGTAAATCCATTAACTGTTTCGGAAAAGTAAAATATTTAGGCGCAATAATCTGAATTTTTGCTCCGACCTTTGCCGCAGAATAAATGTCTTTAACCGATACATCAAAATCCCAAGGCGCTTGATTTCCTATTATATCTTGATCTGTAATATGAAAAATATCCGTAAAACAATTGATAAAGTCTATAACCGACCTATGGGCAACCACTACCCCTTTGGGAGTTCCCGTAGACCCGGAAGTGAACATAATATATACAGGATCTATGTCACATATCAAATTTCTCCGCCTTTCCCGGATTTCTTCATCTACTCTAAAATTACTAATCCTATCATATTGTAATATTTCCACACTGCTAAATTGCTTGCTATTATTGTCACAAACAAGTGCAATGTCTGCATCCAATACATTCAAAACACTATTAATCCGTTCCTCCGGAAGCATTGGATCAATTATTGCATAGCATGTCCCCGACTTAATTATTCCCCAAATCATAATCAATGTCTTACAACTCTTTTTACTGATTATTGGTATTGGCTTTTTATTAGCTGCTAATTGAATCAGGGCATTTGCTACCGCATCAGATTTATGCCACAATTCACTATATGTAATTTCCTCCATATCATCAGCACATGCTATTCGTTCCGGATAATTTTCATATGAATTTTTTAAATAAGAAATTACACTGTGTTCCATATTACAATCAACCTCTGCTATCTCTTTTTACTTTTCTGTTCACATATTTTACGATGGATTCAATATTCTTAAAGTTACTTTCAATTACCTCTTCCATCGGCACCTGAATCCCATATTTTTCTTCGATCTCTGAAACCAAAAACAGAATACTCATCGAATCAAGCAATTCCTCTTCGAACAACAGTATGCCATTATCTACTATTGTTTCACCTGTTACTTCCTCAAGCACATTTTTTATAAATTGTTCTGTATTTTCCAATTTATCTTCCCTCCAGTTTATCTATTTCCTTGCAAATATAATCTGCTATTCTTTCGCGCCCTAAATAATTTGTAGTTTCGTCCGGTGTTGTGACATGCGCAAATAATTCTTTTGTGCAGATATGACTTAAATCCAGTAACGAAAAGCCCCCATCATCAACAATACCTTTGAGAATGTTCAAATTATGGTTATAGTCTTCCTCAAATCTGTTTTCAAATAACTCTGTTCCGCGCTCATAATTTACCGGAGGTACAAAAGGCAATAACTTGAAACCCTTCTCATGTGCCAGCTTCATTATTTTTTTAAGGTACTGAATACTTTCCATTTCCGGATTTAACTTATATAAATAATTTAATTTAAAGAAAACTTTTGAAGCATTATCGCTGATTCTGCCTCTTTTATTATTAGCAGTTTTGATGCTTGAAAATTTATTCGTTGTAAAAAACTCTGCCTGTACATTCTTAACACGTTCTGCAACCACCTTTTCATATTCCTTTAATTCCCCCGTCGGGTCATCTGATATAGCAACGACCTGATTCACTAATTCCGTATGCTGCGAACGCGGCAACAAGTGTTGTTTTCCCGTTAGCGTTTCAAAATTCAACATCACAACCAAAATGCGAGGTATCATCCCATTGTTAATCTGTGCCCGCAACATATGATAAAAAGTCGGAAGCCCCATTCCATGCATTGTTAAATGTTTCACGTTTTCACAGCCTAGTTTCTGCTGCATAATCTCTGAAAGAGAATCTTTTTTTTTATCATCAAAAGCTATGACTTCAAACATGCAATCTCCCATAACTAAAATTTCATTATGCATATCCCTTTTGAACTCATCTATAAATCGTTGGTATAAATTCGGTTTTGGAAAAAAGAAGTCCCTTCCGAAAATCAATCCGTTTTTCTCCAATTGTCTGTAAATAGGTTCCCCTTCTTCAACAGATATCAAATATACTGCTTCTTCTCTTTTTGACAAAGCTTCATCCACGCTTATAATAGGTATTCCATCAATAACTCCATCCCACTTATCAAAATTATTATCCGTAAATAAAAGATTAGAATATCCTTCACATTTTAATATAACAGCTATTTCGGCACCTCTTATTCCCGCGCCGAAAATTATAATTGTTTTTTGAGAAAATAATTCATCATGTTCTTTGACGCATTCCATAATGGCAGCATAATTTTCTTTACTTATGGCAGTCACCGGCCATGCGAAATCTTTCACTTCATTTGACATGTTATATTATTTCTCTCCTTCCCATTCTGACCATTTAATTGACTCAATCGTTCTCTTATTTGAAGTCTATATTTGTCAATCATATCTTCTTCCATATAAATTGAATTCTGTCTTATATAACAATCGTTACATATTTCAGGATTATTCAGTTCACACTGTTGCATAAGCAGCTTATGCCTGTATTCACTCTCCCATAATTCCCAAAGAGAATGTGTTTTAATATTTCCAAGCTTATCTGTTCTAAGAAGCTGCGTACAAGGATAAACATCCCCATTAGGCGCAATTACAATCGTATGAAAAATTAATGGGCAACATTCCTGCAAGGGAAATTTTTCTCCATATTTATTTTGCACTTCAGCCTTTTCACTGTCTGTGTCAACGCCCTTCCATATTGGTACTATCTGTTCCACAAATACCCTATCAGCAATGTCTTGATACATTTCATAAAATTTATCTTCGTCGCCTTGCTTTATAGCTGTATTTGCTATTTTAACGGAAATCTGTGTATTCTTCTTAACTTTGTACAACAACTTCAAATTGTTATAAAATGCCTGATAATCTATTTTTGTACCACAAGTCTCATAATATTGTTCTGCATTCAGTCCTTGTAATGATATAACAATTCTGTCAATATTTGAGTCTGTTAAATCATATATATATTCTTCATCTAATAAAGAAGCATTTGTATGAATTGATACTCTATGTGCTATTTCTTCTGTCTTAATATACTTAACCATGTTAGGTAATTTCCGGTTCATAAGCGGTTCCCCATGATTTGACAAGGAAATCTGTTTTATTTTCTGAGGAAACACTTTGATCTGCTCCACAGCCTTGACAAACAGTTCCCACGACATAATTTGTTTGTCTTTTGCATATCCCCAACACTCCTTATTCTGTTCAAAACGAAAGCAATAATTACATTTAAAGTTACATGCTTCCGACACATCAAGAATTACATTAAATGGGGTATCCAATGGATATATTTCTCCAAGCACTTGTCTGTTTGTATCATAAGAAGGCTTCCTTTTTCCCATTAATCTATATACCTTTCATCCATATTTTCAATATATTCCCATGTCGAATTTGGAACCAATCTTTTCGCTTCACTATAATTCTTCGTCTTAATTAAATCTCTAAAAGCTGACGCACTAATTACCCCCCCCCCGTGTTTTGCTCTTGAAATCTCTTCGACTTTTATCCCATATATAGGGCATATTTCTTTTATTGTCCTGTTATATTGTGCAGTCACTTTATCTATTGGTTCCTCTCCTACAAATCGATACGAAATATTGAATATCGGAGCTATCTTCTTGGCAAAAATTTCTACATCCTTAGTAGGATTTACAATGACCTCCTGTAATCTGTCTTTATTAAAGTATTCCGGCATTGTCAAATTAGATAAAACAAGGTTGCCGCTGGAAATCACAATTACATTATCAAATTCTTTTGTCCCAAGTTCTACCATTCTTTTTCTATCCTTAAATTTAAAAAAAGATTTATCTTCTTCCACCACAAACACAATCAGATTGTCCACTTGTTTTCTTGCCACATCTATTAAATATTTATGTCCATTTGTAAACGGATTGCAATTCATAATAACAGCTCCGTTCTTCTTTCCAGATATGCCTTCGCTTCTTTCCAGTCTTTTTGCCTCTCTTCGGTAAAAATCCAAATTTAATCCACCATCATTTATATCTTTTTTTTCAGAAGCAATTTTTACCATTTTTTCACGTTCTTCCACCCGTTCCAAGATGCAATTAACATATGAATAAATATATTCTGCGGCTATCTGATTACCCTTAGCACTCATATGAATAGGTATTTCAAAAAAAAGATTATCTTTCCCTTTTTCATACATTTCTTTCAAACTTATATCAATCTGCTTATATAATTGAGGGCAATATTTTTCAACATCGCAAAAAGAATCAATAACTACAATTATGTCTCCTTGTTTGAGAAACAGCTTATCCAACTTTTCTATATATGACCTATAAAAACCACACGTTCCATAATTTATAACCAAATACTCATCAGGATATTGGGTATTAAGCAATCTCTGTATAACACTGGGAATTGTCTCGCTATCTTTACAAAACATGCCTCCAACTATACATGGTCCAAGAAAATCAATATGATTTTTGTAATTATTTGGCGCATCGGTTGTTAATCTAAGTCCGCCCACCACATTTGAATACTCGCCTTCCAAATCCTCCAACATGCATTCATACCCTCTATAATACTGGTTGATATTGGCTATCTTGTTATCTCTATATAATTTATAGTTTTCATCTCCATATACTTTTTTTAACTGTATCTCTATTTCATCCCCTGCTTCTTTTGGAATTGAAAATCCTCTTATTTTATTTTGAAATCTTATAGCTTCGTCTTCTGTCAGTGGTCTAGACAATGCATCAATTGTCGGAACATCAATTGTTAATATATGAACCCCTTGTGCTCTCAGCTCACAGACTTTTTCAAGCAAATTGCGTTGTTCATTAAATATTCCAATATTATTAATGAGTGAGACATCATCACCATTCACTTGTAATATTGTGTTTTTGTCTTCTATATTTTCAGGAGATAGATATGGTAATTTATATTTTAAATTATCCTCCTTCTTAAAAAGCGGTATTTTATCTGTTTTAGATTTCAGAAATAGAGCAAACTTTATCGTTAATTCATTTACTTTTGTAAAGCAGATATATTTTTCGTTAATCATTCCTAACGGAATTTCAACAAATTCATATCGCATCATACAATCACATTGCTTTAAAGCCGCATCTAAAGAATTATCATTATACCAAAACGTTAACGTTTCCCCACTATCATTTAATACCTTAATAATTCCATTTAATTTATTGAAATCTGCAGACACCTTATCCATTACATCTTCAATAGTGAGATCTTTCTTCATGCAAACCACATAATCCGTTTGCTTTAAATTATGATTTTGAGTACAAATATTAAGTGCCACTTCTATTCCCCCTCGACAGTCTTTTCACATTTCATTTATAACCATCAATCAGCGTCTCATTTAACATTGACAATCAATCTATATACCTTTCAATCCATTCTTTTTCAAAATCCTTTATTTCCGGCATAATAATAAAATGTTTTTTATTTTTTTTCAAAACCTCCAACATTTGTTTCTTTAATGCTGCACATCCTTGCAATTGAAATCTATCAATTTTTTCAACCATGCTCAGCATATAAGACCATTCTGAATATAATGCCAATTCATATGTATTAGGAGCATGCTCTCTAATAAATTCTGTCCTGTTATGAAATGCTGCAAGATAATCTCCCATAGTTTGTGCATCCCAGTTTTGTGCATTACTTGTAAATCCTGATACATTACTATCATGCCTTGTAATATAATATTTATCAACTCCATGTATCACCACCTTTTTGCCTGCAATCAGATATTTATATTGCGTATGAATATCTTCGTTTTTATATTTTTCTTCAAACGGGTAGCGAAGCAAAATTTCTTTTTTATATAATTTAGTCGGTATGCCCGCCCTGATATATTTTCTTCCTAATAACAGCCTCAACGCTTCCTCTCCGGTCAAAACCATTTTTTCTTCAAATACACATTGCGGCTGTCTCGTTTCTCCATCGCCCTCACTTGCTCCGCACATGGAAATATCAGCATCATTCTCCAATATTAAACACATCAAAAATTCCAAAAAGTCAGGCATTACTCGGTCATCATCATCAACAAAAGCAATAAAATTACCCTCCGCTGCCTTAATACCTATGTTTCTCCCTGCTCCTATGGACTTGGATTGTTCAAGTGTTATAATCTTTATCCTGTTATCCTTTTTGACATATTTACTTAATACCATTTCTGTTCCGTCTGTACTTCCATTATTTACGATGATGTATTCAAAATCTTTATAACTTTGATGCAAAATATCTTCTATCATATGCCATACGTATTTTTTTCTGTTATATGTAAGCATAATTACAGATATCATTTCATGTTCCCCTTTAAAACCCCATTATTGCAATTGACATTGTATCGCCAATCGGTATCTTACTCAGCTTTGAATGTTTTACCATAAATTCCTTTACTATTTTTTTGATTCCGGGATACTGGTTTCCAAAATAATCATGTACCAAAATTATCCCTCCCTTGTACATTAACGGTTCAAAAATTTCTAATGCCGACTTCGTTGGCGCATATAAATCAAGGTCAATACGTACGAAACAGAATCTTTCATTTAACCCTGCAGCCGTATCTGGAAAATAACCCTTATGAATAATTACATTTTCAGGTGCCTCCATATTTTCCATAACAATCTGCAATGATGTATCACTAAATTGTCCTGCTTTTGCCTGTTTACTTCCAACGCTATACTCTACTTCGATGTCTTTTTCAGAAAAACCTTCAAAGGTATCATACAGATGCAGTTTTCTATCAGGAAAAAAACGATTAATCTTTTGTGCCGTTTCCCCTCTGAACACTCCCACCTCCGCACACGCACCCGATATATGTTCTTCCTTAAAGTCCTCCGCAAGATTCTTTAAAAAAGGAGTTAATACATCCGGCGTTTTCATATACATCCTTATCTTTTCATCTGTAACACCCATCTTATATAACTGTTCTTTAATCTGCCACGTTCCATATACAGACGCAATCACAATATAATCACAATCGAGTTGTTTAATCAGTTCAGATTGCGGCTCATACACAGGTATCCCTTCTATAGTTGATCCTGTTCTTTCCTCATCATTATCCAAAAAAGCTATAACTTCACTGCAATTCTTAATTTGGTTATATGTACGCAATCCTGTCGAACCGCACCCAAAAATAATTACTTTATCCACGATTATCCTCCATAAAAATAATCCTACTGCCTTCATTCTCGAAATCAAAATCCACTTTTTTGAATTCTTTCATTGCCGCCTCCACAGCTTGCCTGCTATCGTCAGGCACATATAAAAGCAGGAATCCTCCTCCTCCTGCGCCTAAGATTTTCCCTCCTGTTGCTCCTGACTTTTTGGCTATTTCATACATTTCATTGATATTATCATTGGAAATTTTTGATGCAAGGCTCTTTTTCAAACTCCATGCCTTATCCAGCAGGATTCCCCATTGTGACGTATCGCCATCTAAAATTTTCTGTTCAGCAGTACCTACCATTTCTAGCATCTGATTAAGAACTTTTGTTTTATCTGATATTTTATCCTTCTGCTCCGACAATATCTCTGATGATATTCTTGTTAATCCTGTATAATACAGCATTAAATTTTTTTTCAATTTTCTGATATTTTCTGTTGGTGCCATTACCGGCGTAGCCGATACTTGTCCATTTGCCCAAAACTTATATATTCGAAAACCGCCATAAGCACATGCATACTGATCTTGGATACCAATTGGATTTTTCAATCTCCCTATTTCTATTTCACACGCCATTTTTGCTAGCTTTTCCGGTGACGCGCATTCTCCTTTATATGCATATAAAGCATTTAACACACCTACCGCCAGTGCGCTCGACGAAGCAAGTCCTACACCGGCAGAACTTAAAGGAATATCCGCAGAATAAACAATATCTATCCCATTTTCTATCCCTACAATCTTTAATGCTTCCCTGATAATGTTATGTTGAATTTTATCAACTGTATCCACAAATTCATTTTTTGTATAGCAAACGCGTATTTTATTGTCAAAACGTTTACATACCATAATGTATACATACATATTTAACGCGGTACTGATTACAGAACCGTACCCGTAACTGCTGTTTTCATAGTAATCTTTAAAATCCGTACCTCCTCCAAAAAAGGATGCCCTGAGAGGTGTCTTTGAAATAATCATTTTTCTTCAACCATATCCTTTACTATCTGTAGCAGATTTCTTTCCTCTGTAAC
Source organism: Lachnospiraceae bacterium (assembly GCA_009774395.1). GTDB lineage: Bacteria > Bacillota > Clostridia > Lachnospirales > Lachnospiraceae > COE1. Next base: position 4,799 of record VSNQ01000040.1, on the reverse strand, counting down.
TTTATAGGTTCTGCATCCCGCCGCGTTTCCTGCCTCAATATCTCTGTCATCATCACCAATCAGAATACACTTTGTAAGATTTAAACTGTACTCTTTCTGTGCCTGATACAACATCCCCGGCTTAGGTTTTCTGCATTCACAACCCTCGTCCCAATCATGAGGGCAGTAATAAATTTTATCTATATGAGCGCCTGTCGCCAACAGTTCTTTTTCCATTTTTTCATGAATTGTCTGCAATGTTTCCTCAGACAGATTTCCTCTTGCAATACCCGGCTGATTGGTTATCACAATCACCCTGTAATCATTCTCATTTAACAGCCTGATTGCCTCTTTCGCTCCATCTAACCAGACAAACTGCTCTGGTTCTTCTATGTAACATGCTTTTGGTGCTTTCTTATTTATGGTACCGTCCCTGTCCAGAAATACCGTCTTTTTATTATAAAAAAAACGTTTAGTAAGTTCTATTCTTTCCCATGAGCCTATCGAATAATACCTGTGCTTTGTCATTGTTGCAAACATTTTATTTTTTGCAACAGCATAAGCATAAACAACATTCTCAAAATTCTGTCCCCTTGTTGAAATCATATCCAATATACTTTTTTGTATAATTGCATATCCTATATCAACACCCTGTAAATTCGGCACAGTTCTTTTCTTGTCATAGACCAAAACCCTGCCGTTCTTATCAACTGACAGATTGCTCTTTGTATAATCATCCTTATTTTCATATGCACTTATCTGTATCCATGCGTTGTTTTTATAAAAATCTTCTTTTAATCTCAGGTAATCAATCGGACAATAATTATCACAATACATCAGCAGAAAGCATTGTTCTAATTTATCTTTTGCATGGACAATCCTATCACCTGTCTGAAACTCAACAGGGGTTATATCGTAAGAAATCCCTATATTATATTCTTTTCCATCACCCAACATATCTGTTATTTTGTCTGACATATATCCTAAAAGGAGTAAAATATTGTCTATTCCAAATTTATGAACCTGTTCTATCAAATAAACTAAAAATGCCTTTTCATTAATCGGATACATTGGTTTTGGATTTTCATCCGTATAAGGCTTTAATCTTGTTCCCAATCCTCCTGCAAGTATGACTGCCTGATTTATTCTTTGGCTGTTCATGTTATAAATCCTTTTCTATTTTCAACGCAATTCCGTCTGTCTCCACAATTTGGTCTACAATCTGCTGTAAAATAATATTATGGATAGATTCCACAATACCGTAATGCTCTTTGGGCACATAAATGTTCCAATCACCCATACTGCGTATCCGATTATTACTTTTAAATCCTGTCAGAGTAATTACATTTCCATTATACTTTCTGATGGTTTCTATCGCTTTTATAATATTTTCTGATTCCCCGGAACTGCTGATTGCAACCAAAAGTTCTCCTGCCTTTGCCATCAGTTCCAATTGTTTTGAAAAAACATAGTCATAAGACAAATCGTTCGATAAACATGTCAGAGTGGTCTGTCCATATAAGCTGTGTGTAAAGATTCCACCATTCTTTAAAAAGTCCGCAGTCATATGTTGTGCAATACCTGCGCTTCCCCCATTGCCGCACAGATAAACGCCACTTCTGTTTTCTTTATGTACCCTGAATACTCGAACAAGTTCATTAATCCCATCTGTATAGTTTATGCTACCTATGTTCTCTGATGTAATCTCTATATGATCCAGTGCATCTTTGATTTCTTCAATATAGGAGTTCATACCCTTATCCACCTTGACTATTCATATATTATATATGATCTGCCCAATATCATCCTTTCCTAATTTGCTGGGTGTTTTTGCCTCGTCTCTCAATGTGATATATTTCTCCAAAGATAATCTGCCCTCCCACATAATTTCTCCCGGCTGTACTCCTGCTAAAGCAAGCGTTAAATCTTTACTCCGAAGGGACTTTCTCTCTATCACATATACTCTATCTCGTTCAGATACTGTCCATTCACCGCGCAAACCACATATCACAGTGTAACCTTCTTCATGCAAGATGGAATTATATCGAAGCTTATACATATATCTATATTCTGAAGAAAATCTTTCTTCTTTATATTCATATGGAAGATCCCACAATTTAACAATTCCGGAATCCAAATCAATGACTAAACCACGCTCCAATCCGTAAGGTAACAGATACAACTTACCTTCCTGTAAAAACCCCATCTTAATATCCATACTTTCATTCTTCTGAGACATTAGATTAATTTCATTGGATAGCATCAAAGTTTGCCTAATCGCCCCACTGTCCATATCCCATATATCGATTCCTTTATACAGTTTCTCCGGTATCAGCCACAATCGATCTCCAATCGCAAAAATATTACTATATTTCTTTTGCATTCCAATAGGATATATTTTATCAATCCCGTCCGTATCTATATTAAAAAAACATATACTGCTTTCACTATAAATCGGGAACACAAGCCAATTTTTCTGTAAACAGGCAGAACCTAAACAATAGTAGAATATCTCTTTACCCTTTCTGCCTAATGGAATTTCTTCCAATGCCAGACTATCCATATCCATTCTTGTAAGCGCATGGTAACTATGTGGAATCATATAGAGAAACTTTCCTTGTTGCAAAGCATCCTCAAATTTTACAGAAACCTGATTCTCCTGCCATCGTACATCTACATAATCTTCATTTAAAGAAACAAACTGCATTTCCATGGAGATAATATCATAAACAGCAATCTGTTCAGAATAAAAAGGAACTATAAATAATTTATTATGATATGGAATAATTTTCTTATAAATTCTACTCCCTGCTCTCTCCCCTCGAAACCGATAGAGTACTTCACATTCCAGTGTTTCTCTGTTCATTCTGCACAACAATGGAGCCCACATGCAAACAAAATAATAATCACTTTGATAGGTACATATTGCTTCCGCCGAGGCGATGTCGTATTCAAAACGCTCAGACTTTAGAATCTCCACATCCTGCATCATAATCGGCTTCCCCGTCTTCTCATATAGAGCCACCACACTACTTGGATCCCCGTAATACATATCACTTATTTCAATTGCCCGATCAATATCCGACGTATTGTCATAAATCCCCCATCCCTCTTCTATGTATTTGCTTTTAATCTTCTGATACGCCTCCCAAAGCTGTAACCTCATACTCTCGATTGTCGCCTGAATCAATGGATGTGGTCTCCAAAGCAGTGCCACCTCGTCTTTGTATTCCTTAAAAATCTCAAACACCGACTCCATCTTTTTAAGCATCTTTTCACTATGCTGTAAAAATGCACCCACACTAGTATTGTAAAGAGCAATCTTCTTCCACGACCCATCCGGCTTCTCAATAATTTTCAGCCACTCATCTGGTATCTCCAAATCTTCCTTTTTTGTATTCAACACTTTGTCAAACTTTGGCGATCCCATCCCTAAAAATTTCTTTTCTAGGTATGTTTTGTCCAGATGCCTTCCCGTAAGTCCATATCCCTTCGCTGCTTTCAGGTATTCACGAACATAAATTTTTTTCATATTCTCTGACTGTACGATTACTTTATCTGCATTGATAATTCCCGGCATAAAGCAGAAATGTTTCATTCCTTCCACTGCCTGTTCATTATCAGGATCAATCTCACCTAACACGAAATACGGAATGTAGATTAATTCTTCTGTATACTTTTTCAAGTTCCGTGAGTAAAAATTGGGATGTACGCTTGTAACCAGATTCCAGTCATCATAACCGTTATGTATATAAATCATATCCGGCATATGTTTTCTAAAATCAAATGAATCATAGTGTGTTACTGGCACGTAATCAGGATACTGGTCTCCTTCGTAATGCTCCTCTTTAAAGCTCCCATCAGGGTTTTTATCGAAATATGGGATAGGAATCACATACGCATCACAATCCGGGTCGGCATCCGCCGCCCTCCAAACGCTCTCAAGCGAATCCCACATACTTGCCTTGTATGGGAGGAATACTGCCTCCGTCCGAATTTTTATATCGTTTCTGATACTGTTTTCCACCTTAATCAGTTTCTGCCGCAGGGATTTATATATTTTATTGATATTAACTGCATTACTGGCTGACAATAGACTTTCATGAATCTGATAAACCAATTCACAGTATTCCTCTAAAACGGTTACTGCCGGATGTCCTTCCCCTTCCGTGTCCTCAATCAAAGTACCTATAGCAACTGCGGCGTTTTGGCAGTCTGCCAGAAGTTCCCCCGCCTGCACGGTATTTCCATTTTCTATACACCTTTTCATCTCATCATGGGCTTCTTCCATTTGTTTGATTATTTCTTCTATCTGTCGCCTCTGCGCCTTTCTCATATCCCATTCCTGCCATTTCTTTGACCGTTTTTTGTAAATATCCGCTGCATATGCAGCACTGCACTTCCAAAACAGTCTTTCTAAATTCCAACCACCATCTGCCACAGTATCCGCGCACGGCATTCATCTGTCATGCGCACTGTAGCATATAGAAAAAGTACGCTGTGCGAACCTTTTCCTTCAATGGATATATAGGGAATCACAGCCGTCTGTCAAGGCGGTGCCGTCCCGTTTGGAACGGCTTCGTGCCATGCCATTCTCAGTTTTCATACAATTACGGCTCAAAATCCTAAACCGTACTGTAACGAGTTCACACGACACCGGCGTACCTGTTTTTGCATATCCCCAACGCCGTTTTGTCTTTTATATCAAGATACTGCCCGCCACAGTCCCCACTTCGCAAAACAGGGTAAAACCATGCTTCCCAGCCGGTTTATCTTCCGGGCGTATCACCTGACCATTTTTTATTTAATTTTCTTCCGGT
>VSNQ01000004.1 GCA_009774395.1 Lachnospiraceae bacterium | reverse complement strand
AGATGTTTATAAGACACAGGTTGATAAGAATATAGAAGAAATTAAGGAACAACAGGAAGAAAAAAGAAAAGAACAATTGGAGAGTCTATATAAAGAAAGTCAAGTAAAAAGTAACTATATTATGGATAAATTAAATGGGGTTTATAGCGATAATGTTCCATACGGCTATCTTGCAAAAGATGGGGTAATTGAATATAATGGCGTTGTATTTACTTGTGATGCTGGAAAAAATGCAATATGCCTTGGAGATGTAACCAGCGATAAAAGGAACGTATTGACAATTCCTTTATCGAAAGGTGGCTGCCTTATGGTAAATCGCGATAGCATTGGAGATTTATCAAAGGCAATTACAATGTTTTCGCCTGAGGACATGAATCGCATTATGAGGGCAATTGCAGATGATAACAAAGTACAGGAAATGCAGAATACAATAGAAGAAGAAACCAATAGCATTGGTGAAAGCGCAGAAAATGAGGTTTTCGGACAATCAAATCAACAGGGAGAAGATAAATCAGATATATTGTGATAGAACTGTCTTTTGGACTATAATGTAAATTGAGCTGGCGGCTTGGCAATAAGAAAAATATTGCAGACCGTTGGCTTTTTTTCTTGGCTTGATGCATCTCTGCCACTACGCTGTTTCACGGGTCTGTCGCAATAAGGAAAACGTATACAGGATAGTCTAACATCATGCTGCCATTGATACGATATCTTGTATAATCATAGTTTATTGCGATAACTCCCAGGCTGAATGGTTGCTTTCTATTCTTTATTTCTTGATAAAATCCTTGAATTACCCTAAGTATTATGTCATACTGTAAATAACAAATAACAACACAAATCGCTAAAAAACGTCAAGAATCGAAGTTGAAAGATTCGAATACGGATAAACGTTAAGATTTGCCATACAGTTTGGAACGGTAGGACAAAATTTGTATATGAAAAGGGAGTATTATTATAAATATGACAACGAGAACAGAATATCCGCGTCCGCAGTTGGTGCGGGAAAATTGGAAGAATTTAAACGGCAAATGGCGTTTTGCATTTGACGATCAAGATATTGGGATAAAGGAACAATGGTTTGAAAAGGAAGAAAAATATCCGTACATGATTGAGGTACCTTTTGTATATCAATCAAAATTAAGCGGAATCGGCTTGCGAGAACCGCATGATATTGTATGGTATCAAAAGGAATTTGAAATTGCGTGGACACAGCATGAAGCGGTGATTTTACATATGGGAGCAGTTGATTATGAAGCAGATATCTATATTAATGGGAATCATGTGTGCAGTCATATCGGCGGGCATACCAGTTTTGAAGTGGATATTACAGATTTTTTGCGGCAGGAGGGAAGACAGGTTATTAGTGTAAGGGCAAAAGATCCATGTACCGATGAGAGCATACCAAGGGGAAAACAGTTTTGGGAGGAAAAGTCAAGGGGAATTTGGTATACGAACACAACGGGGATTTGGCAGACGGTTTGGCTTGAAGTAGTGGAACAGCAGCATATAAAAGCGTTGTATATTACGCCTCAATTTGATGCTGGAAAAGTGCAGGTGGACTTAGAAATTGCAAATGCCGGCACAGAGTCAGTATTGTGGTACTATATTTTTTATCACGGGGAAAAGGTGGCAAGCGGTAGTGTTGATGTGACTGAGCAAAAGAGAACTTTGGAAAAAATTTCATTTACAGCGGATTTATTTCAGGAGCATATTTTCCGTACAAACTATCATGGAGAAAGCTGGGCATGGACACCGGAAACCCCCAATTTATTTGATATGGAACTTTCTTTGACAGCAGGCAGCGAGATTTTGGATAAAGTATATTCTTACTTCGGCATGAGGAAAGTGGAAGCAAAAAATGGTATGGTTTACTTAAATAATATGCCGTATTATCAAAAACTGGTATTAGATCAAGGATACTGGCCGGAGGGGCTGTTAACTGCGCCATCGGATGACGACTATCGCAAGGATATCCAGATGGCTAAGGATATGGGCTTTAATGGCTGCCGCAAGCATCAGAAAACGGAAGATCCGCGATTCCTTCACTGGGCAGATAAAATGGGTTTTTTGGTGTGGGGGGAATGTGCAAATGCGGCGGTTTTTAATCGAGAATCTGTTGAGCGGTTAATAACCGAGTGGAAAGATATATTAAAAAGGGACTATAATCATCCTTGTATTATTACATGGGTGCCAGTTAATGAAAGCTGGGGTGTTCCCAATATTGCATTTGACCGTCAGCAGCAGCATTTTTCACAGGCACTTTATCATTTGCTTCACACACTAGACACCACGCGCCTTGTGATTTCCAACGATGGCTGGGCGGCAACCGACACGGATATTGTGGCAGTTCATAATTATGCGCATGGGCAGGCACAGGAAACAGAGCAGTACCAATATTTTAAAGAAACCTTATCCACCAAAGAGTATTTATTAAAAAGACATTCCAGTCCGTGGCCTAATTTCGCAGAGGGTTTTTGTTATCAAGGGCAGCCGATACTGCTAACGGAGTTTGGCGGCATTGGTTATAATGTGGTAGAGCAGTCGGGATGGGGCTATACTTTGGTTGAATCCGAAGAAGCTTTTTTGTGTGAATATAAGAGGGTTTTGGAGGCGGTATTAGCATCAAAAGCGCTGTGGGGATTTTGCTATACGCAGCTAACGGACGTAGAGCAGGAAGTAAATGGGCTGTTAACTTATGACCGCAGACCCAAGTGTGATTTGGGGAAAATATGTGAAATCAATAGTGAGTACCATATTTGTATGGTTGAGTAGAGAATGGCGAAAAGATAAAGGAGAAAATCAATGGGACTTTTTAGAAAAAAGAAAAAAGAAGAACAACAATGGCAGGATGCAGTGTTAACGCTATATGCGTGCAATGGAGTAAATGGAATTCGCAAAATTCCGGAATATATTCAAGAAGTATTTATCAATGCAACAGAGCGTTTTTTGCAGATAGATAAGGAACATTATGAAATTTTGCTAAAAGATCATACAACGATAAAATTTAACCTTATGACAGATCCAGATGAAACCATACCGCAGGCAATGGGTATGGCGCATTACTTTTCACAGGCAGAGCTTGAAGATCAAACGCTTAATAAAATGATTTTAAAGCAGATAACAATATTTAACTGTATTATTGGTATTGAATTTCAAATGGATGATAATACAGAACGAAGAAAGGTATTGATAGATCTGATTTTTCAGCTTGCACAAGCGATAACAGGATTTGTTTTGACCCCCAATATGTCACTGTTTCATTATAATGGAAAGCTTTTGATTTCGATAGAGGGGGAAACGGCGTTTGATTCGTTTTATCCAGAGTCCGATGGCACGATTTTAGATAGGGAAAGAGGAGAAGAAACACAGGCGGATATAGACCGCAAAGAACGTTCCATTGCAATCTGTAAGGAAAAAAATATTCCTTGTATAGAGCATTTAAAAGCATTTGTATTTGAGAGTGAATGTAAGATACCAGCGAAAGAGGAAATCGTTCGTAGGCTTGCGGCGGTATTTGCAGCGAGTGTGTGTTCAGAAGTTTTTATCAGCGGACAGTATGAAGAACCAGAGAAAATGGCAGAGGAGATGATGGAGGAGTTAGATAACCGTTACGATGTTTGGAATTGGCTGTCGGATAGAGAACGTGCCTATCTGTCAGGAGAACTGGATAGTGAGGAAAACCATAGCCAATTTAACTGGAAATATGAGTGCTGTGCTGTTCTATTGTGGGCGTTGTCGTTAATGGAAATCGGCGAGCCTGTTGAGATATGCAGTGCGTCTGAAATTGGTGCAATTTTATGGAATAACGATTTTGACAGTTTGATGCAGGCGGCGCAGTTAAGAAGCAAGGAAGAACTTCTGGATATGCAGGATTTAATGCTGCGCTATGATTGGGCATGTGTGGATGCAAGAATAAATGAGAAAGAAATAACGGCGGTAAATGGATCTGTAGTCTATGAATGGCATTATGCACTGAATTGGTTGGTTGGCGCCGACGGAATTACAGATTGGGATGAAGTGCAGCCAAATACATAAATCGGGCAAATTTCCTTAGTGCGGCTGTAAGTATGTTGTTGTACGAAACGTCAGTCTTTTCGACGTTTCGTATAACATATCGGTAGTCGCACAGCAAATGTTGCCCCCCCACTTTCATTGTCGTATACACGTATCGTTCCATGATGCGCAGCAACGATTTCATAAGCGATCGATAATCCTAACCCGAAATGCCCTTTGGTGCTTCGGGATTTTTCGCTGCGGTAGAAGCGGTCAAAAATCTTCTCTTTTTCTTCGTCAGGAATACCGACACCTGTGTCAGAAATTGACAGCGCAAAATATTTCTCCTGCATCGTTAGTGCAAGTGTGATTTTACCGCCGTTGGGTGTATAACTGATTGCATTGTGCAGCAGTATCGCGATTACTTGATAAATACGCTGTTTATCGCAATTGCATGGCGGAATGATGTCTTCCGGCAGCGTTACTGATATTTTTAACTGTTTGGTATGCGCCATTGCTTCGAATGCTTCATAGGCATCTAATAGCAGCGTGTCCAGTTCCGTGGATGCTTTCTGTATGGGAAAGTGGTTTGCGTCGCGGCTGGAAAGCGTCAGCAAATCTTGAATTAAGGAGGACATACGCAGTGCTTCACTTTTTACAGTGGATAAATCGTGGGCAAACGGTTCAATATCTGGTTTTTCCAGCATTGCTTCCGTGCACGATAGAATTACGGCAAGCGGTGTGCGCAGTTCATGAGAAGCTGCTGCAACAAATTGATTCTGCTTTTTGCGGTTTTCTTCAATAGGAAACAACAATTTTCCTGTAAAAAACCATGAGAACAGCCATATTGCTGCAAGAGCCATAAAAATAATTCCCATAAAAACCAGCCTTTGCTGGAAAATCTGATGCTGAATATTACGAAGCGGTGCAATTAACAGCAGTTTCAGCGTGGAATTTTCGGAAACGTTTTCTTTGTCCAATGTAATGACAAAACAATAGTAAGACTGTTCTTTTTTTAATAAAAAAGTTTTGTAGCGGCTGCGGTAGGAAATGGTATTTTCAGGCAGAGCGCCGCCGTTTTCATAATAATATGCCCATGCATCTGTTACTAAATCGTGAAATGCAGTGTCGTTCATCCGGTCATTAAACAAAAAAGGTGTGTTGTTATCTAAAATAGAAACATAATAATTGCCGCCAGCTTCAAGGTTAGCTAACCATGTATGGGTAATAACCGTCTGCTGTTCCAGATTAAAGGCAATGGAAGAAACGTCGCTTTGCCACGAAAAAATTCGATTCTGCATTAAATTTTTTTCGGAAGTGTATAAGTATCCCAAAGTCATTATAATTAATATTAGGGTAGTAATGCCGCCGCTTAGAAGCGTTAGGCGCAGTCTTATTTTCTGAAACATAATGGATTCCTATTCCGATTGAATACAATATCCCACACCACGTATAGTTTTTAGTACAAGATGGCTTCCGACAGTCTTTAGCCGGCGTCTAAGGAAGTGGATATAATTGTCAAGATTTCCGGTTTCTACGTCACTTTCAGGGCCCCAGACTTTTAACAAAAGTGTATCCCGCTGAATGGTTTGATTGGGATTGCGTAAAAATGCCTCCAATAAAGCGCCTTCCCGTTTGGATAGAGAACAGCTTCGTTCTGGACCGGTAAGGGTATCGTTGTCCATGTTGTAGGTGATATCTAGTAATTGTAAAGTTTTTGACATACTTAGCATAGGAGAGCGCCTGGTAACGCATTGAATCCGCGCCAGCAGTTCATCAAATTCAAAAGGTTTTACGAGATAGTCGTCGGCGCCAGAGTTTAATCCAGTTACTTTGTCGCTTAGTGAGCCGAGTGCTGTTATAAATATAATTGGTATGGTTATTTCGCTGTTCCTTAACTGTGCTAAAATTTTGGTTCCATCCATATAAGGAAGCATTCGATCGAGCAAAATAACATCATGAATATTTTGGCTGGCATAGTACAAAGCTTCATCGCCGTCAAGGCAGGAATCTACGTCGAAACCTTTAGAACGCAGCCGTTCTGTCAATGTTTTATTTAAGTTTTCATCATCTTCCGCAAGTAAAATACGCATTTTTGCTGTCCTCCTATCGGTTTTTATCAATATTTCATTATAACATAGTTTTCTCTAAAGATTCTCTAAAAACATTAAATTGAATTCGTTTTCTTTCATTGCAGTTTCGCGATTACTTTTCACACCCGCGCCAAAGTAGTGGGAATTATGCGCCAAAATGCTTGCACTTTAGTATTTTGTGTGTAAAATCTGTTATAATTCACACCGAATGTTCGTAAATTGGTGCAATATCTGGCGTTGGTGTGAATTGTAACGTTTAGCGAGGCTGTCTAATAACTATTTTAGTAAAAAAGCTTGCCGATTTGTGTAAGAGAAGATATAATGGTGTAAGTATTTACCAAAAGAGTTATAGAATAACATAATACGAGAAAAGGAGTAAAACCATGAAAAAAATTTTTACACAACGTCTTTTTTGCTATATGCTGGTGGCGCTGATTGTTACAATTACGTCTATTTTTGTATTACAGACGATAATTAATCAGAAAAGTAATACAAAGAGCAGCCATAATAAACTGCAAGAGGTTAAAGAAAAGTTGGCTATGAACGAGGAAAATATTGATAGGCTGACAGAAAATTTAAGTGAGGATAACCTTGCAAAAACAAGAGCTTTTGCCGATATGCTGGCAGCAGATAAGTCAATTTATGGCAATATGGAGAAACTTGAACAAATTAAAGACAGGTTAAAGGTGAATGAGCTGCACATTATTGATGAGAAAGGAATTATTGTAAGCAGTTCGATTCGTGATTATATAGGATTTGATATGAAAAGCGGTGATCAGTCGAACGCTTTTATGGTGATTGTAGATGATCCTACAATTGAAATTGCGCAGGAGCCACAGGTCAATGTTGCAGAGGGCGTTGTAATGCAGTATATCGGTGTGGCGCGGACAGATGCAAAAGGGTTTGTGCAGGTTGGTGTGCGGCCTGAAGTTTTGGAGCAGATGCTTGCAGGTACGGAACTTTCTGTTGTATTAAAAGATATAGAATATGGTAACAAGGGATATATATTTGCTATTGATGCCCAAACAGGGGAAATATTGGCACATCAGGATGCGTCACTTATCGGGACGAGCGCATCTGCAGCAGGATTTCCGCAGAATCTTGTTGGTGATGGAAAAGCGGTGATTAACGGTACACGAGGGTATTATGTAATGGAAGAATATAACGGAAAAATTATCGGAACGTTTCTGCCAGCAAATGAGTATTATGCAGAACGCAGAGATCAAACCCTTGTAGTATCGTTTAGCCTGCTGCTAATTTTTGGTATATTGCTGCTGATGATTAACCGCATGGTGGATGATAAAATTGTACAGGGTATTAACAGAATTTCTAATGCAATGAAGCAGATAGCAGAGGGAAATTTTGGTATTATAATAAATGAGCAAGGGAATCCTGAATTTACAATGCTTTCAGACAGTATTAACAAAATGGTAGAAAGCATTACACAGAGCATGAAAGAAAATGAGAAACTTATCGCGCAGCAGAAAGAGGATATGGAAAACAATCTCAGTCTGATTAAAAATGTAAAGAGTGCCTGCAAGGATTTAAATTATGTATCGGGCGAAACATTAGAAAATGCAGATCATATTTACAATGGAACAGGAGAGCAGGAAAAAGCTGTAGAAGATTTAAAACAGACCATGACGCAGCTTACACAGGAATTAAATAACAGTGTTAGTGCGACAGAGAATGTTACACGGACAACAGAAAACACATCAGAGAAAATATTACAGACACAGTCACGTATGGAACTGCTCAAGGAATCTATGCAGAAGATTAGCGATATGTCGATTGCGATTGAGAAGATTATCGGAGAAATTAATTCGATTGCACAACAGACGAATATGCTTTCTCTAAATGCGTCTATCGAGGCGGCAAGAGCAGGCGATATGGGAAAAGGCTTTGCAGTAGTAGCGACGCAGGTCGGGGAACTTGCGGCGAGAAGTGCGCAGGCTGCTAAGGAAACAAATGATTTAATTACCAATTCCATTAACGCGGTGGAAAGCGGAAAGGAAATTACCGATCAGACGGTAGAGGCATTTGGCATTGTGGTAGAAAATATTGAGAAAGCAAGCCATGATGTAGAGGAAATCACCAATATGGTGCGCCAGAATGTCGATATCGTATCCCATGCAGTTAGTCAAATTGGAAGGATTTCCCATGTTGTGGAAGAAAACGTTAAAATTTCACACAATACAAAGCAGGTATCCTCAAATATGGCGGATATTACGGAGAAATTGTTGGATATGGTAGAATAATACGAATACATAATAAGATTTACACAAATATGAACCAGTCCTTCTTTTTAGAGATTGTTTAGAGATTTCTTTGTTATAATTGATTAAAACAATTCATTAAAGAAGGGAACGAATATGTATGAAAAAGCAGATTTGTGCGGCGCGGGCACTATGCGCTGCAGTGTTTTTCTTGGCAGTAACGGGTTGTGCTTCTAATATAGAAGATACACTGCAGGAAGAATCTAACACAGTGGCGGATTCGTCTGCAATTCGAGCAGGAGAATCTATTGGAGCAGATGAGAGTACCAGCACAGGAATGGGACGTTATGTAGAGAAAAATGTGCTGACTCTGGAAAACTGGGGAAATATTCAATTTCAAAAAGCAACCGATGACAACCTTATTTTGCTGGACGACTGGTCGGGAGGATATGTTTCTAAGGATAATGGCGAAAGCTGGGAACAGGAGCAATTAAGCTGTTATAAGCCGATTATGGAATCCGAGGAATCCTATATTGTTCGGGAAGCAGCAATATCCACGGAAGGTACAGCTGTAATATCTTATTATCAATATCCGGATAATGAAGAAGAGGAAACACAAGAAACTATTTTTCAAACGCATTATCTTTTGGCGGCAGCGGATGGCAGCATTTTGCAATTTGATATGGATTTGCCGCAAGACCACGCTGTTGGAGGTTTTTGTTTTACAGATAACGGCAGGCTTTTTGCGGGAATTACCAATGGAAAAATCTATGAAATTAACACATCTGACGGAACTTACAAAGAAGTAGTTTCCGTGGAAAATGGAATAAGGTATCTAAACTGCTGTCAGAATAATATCCTAATTTGCGTGACGGGTAAAGATGTTTATTTGTACAATATTGAAACGAATTCCTTTGTGGAAGATGCTGTTTTACAGGCATTTCTTCGGGATAATTATGGCGGTATTCGGGACTACGGCAACGGTTATAATGTATATTTATTTGGCGGAGAGGAAAATATTGTCTATCTGGCAGGAGAGAAGGGGCTGCACCGTCATGTCATCGGCGGCAGTCTGGTAGAGCAGGTGATTGATGGCGGGTTGTCTGTGCTTGGCGATCCGTCACACTATGTGAAGACAGCGGCATTTTTATCGAATGAAGCATTCTTTGTATTTTTTTCAGACGGTAAAATTATGAAATTTATCTATGACGCTGCTGTTTCTGCCCTCCCTGCTGATAAACTGACTGTCTACAGCCTTGAGGAAAACGATACCGTGCGGCAGGCGATCACTGCTTTTCAAACAGCAAATCCAGATGTTTATATTTCCTATGAAATCGGATTGGAGAGCGAGGGCGTTACCAGAGAAGATGCGCTGAAAAAGCTAAGTACAGAATTAATGGACGACAGCGGTCCTGATATATTGATATTGGACAAAATGCCATATCGTTCTTATATAGAGAAAGGAATCCTAATGGATATCGGTGGCGTAGCAGAGGATTTGGAAAAGAAAGAAGGACTGCTGGAAAATCTGGTAAAACCATTCTATCAGGAGAACAGTCTATATATGATGCCCGCAGAGTTTCGGCTTCCTTTTATCGAAGGCAGTCAAGAGATTGTACAAAGTGTCAATGACTATCAAAGCCTTGCAGATATCTTTGAAGCCGCACGACAGAAATATCCGGAGGCTGACTTAATAAATATATGTTCGGAAACAGGAATTTTAAGAAAGTTTTTCTCCGTATGCGCACCAATGTGGATACAGGAGAACAGCAAAATTGATGAAGAAAGCCTGAAAACATTTTTATTGCAGACAAAGCGGATTTATGATGCGCAGATAAACGGTACGCCGCAAGAAGCAGTCAAACAGTATCAAGATTTGGATACTTTTTATATGGAAGAATACGGATGTACATATGAAGAACACGATTCTTTTCTTGCAATAGGGGATTTTGATTATATTTCAGGTGCAACGAAGCTGGCTTGCGGTATGATAGGAAATATGGATGATTTTGCAAGTGTTTTTTCACAGTCAAAGATTGAGGGATATGAGGACACTCATGTGGAGCGGCTGAATGGACAGGGAAAGAACATTTATTATCCCATTACGCTAACGGGAATTAACGCAGCGACGAAGCATCGTGACGAAGCAGTTCTATTTTTGCAGACACTGTTGGGTGAGGAAGTGCAGAAAATGACACACCATGGATTTCCAGTAAATCAAAAGGCATTTGAAAGCAGTTTGCAGCCAACAGAAGAAATGCAGGAGAGAATAGCAGAACAAAATGGGGCATATATGTCATATGGCGGCACAGACAGGGAAGGGAAGAATCTGATATGGAGTGTCTATTGGCTGGAGGACACGACGAAACAGCAGCTAAAGGATTGGATAGCGCAGTCGGATACACCCTATTTACAAGATACCGTGTTGGAGGAAGCTGTGCTTAAAGAAGGCGCAAAATACCTAGACGGCAGCCAGAGTATTGATGCAGCAGTAAAAGCGATAGCGGATAGTGTGGCGATTTATATGGCAGAGTAAGTCAAAATAAATATGGAAAATAAATGTTGGGTATGTGATTACTTCTAAATCCACCTCGGAATAGAGAGGTAGGATATCCTGGAGTTGGCAGGTATGTTGCAGATCCAATAGCAAGAGAGAAGATTTTGGGAGTAGTGAAAAAATGGATTATAACCTAAGTTGGTATAGAATGCCGATAGGGGAGCAGATATCCAATGTTGGAAGTGAGGTACACCGTGCAATAAGGTGGAAAAAGAAAGGGGATAAGCAGAAAAAGATAAATTTTTGTAAAAAAGCAATTGTATTAATATGATTTTATGATGCTTTTTGTAATAAGGAACTGTATAAAAGAAT
Source organism: Lachnospiraceae bacterium (assembly GCA_009774395.1). Taxonomy (GTDB): domain Bacteria; phylum Bacillota; class Clostridia; order Lachnospirales; family Lachnospiraceae; genus COE1. Next base: position 66,613 of record VSNQ01000004.1, on the reverse strand, counting down.
AGGATATCTTAAAAATAGGTAATGTTAAAACATTTATAAAGCATTGCCTATTTTTTATTTTATGCACAATTTTAGAGATAACTTAGAGATTTGTATGTTACCATGATAGAAAAGGAAAAAGAAAAATTTATAATTTCGTGTGTGAAATGGCACACACAGATGGGAGCAGGTATGAAAAAGAAATCATTATTTACCAAAATGACCGCATTGTTTTTGGCGGCTGTTGTGGGAATGTCCGTTATAGGATGCGGCGCAGACCCGACTGCGGAAACCAGCGGGCAGAAGCAGACGCAGAATAATCAGGAGGACAAAACGGATAACACTGCACCAGAAGGCAGCAACGACGCTTTAGAATCAGAGCAAGGAAACAATACAGACGGCAGCGGCATGGGACGCTATATGGAAAAAGCTGTTTTAGAAACAGAAAACGTAGTAGATCAAATACAGTTACAGTTGCTAGCCAATGGACAGCCCATGTTTTTAAACAGCTATTCAGCGCAACGCTTTCAGGCAACAGATGGCGGCGATACATGGGAGAAATTGGAGAGTGAAGAGTTTTCTGCGTTTCGGAAGGAACACTATCCAACAAGTTCGGCGATTGCCAAGGACGGTACTATCGCATTGATCAATATGGAGGAAAAGGAAGGGCAGGAGAATCTTGAATATCCAGATTATGATTATATATTAAATGTGTATATGACGGATAATACTGTAAAAAATATTCCGGTTGCGCTGCCAGATAATGAAAGTAATATAAATGTACTTACATTTGGAGATAATGGGCGGCTTTATGTAGGTGCGAATAAATGCAATTCTATTTTTGAAGTGGATATTGAAGAAGGAACAGCCAAAAAATTGGTAGATTTGCCGGAGCATGCGGTAATTATGAACAGCCGTGGCAATATCCTAATGTGCACAGGATACGAAAAAACGTATTTTTATAATTTAGAGGACGGAAAACTGCTGGAAGATGAGATTTTAGATAAATTTGTGCAGGAAAATTATCAAGGTGTATCATGGTTCGGTGATGGATATTCCGCTTTTCTCTTTCTAGGAAAGGATAACAGTGTCTATGTCGCTGGTGAAAAGGGCTTATACCGTCACGTAATCGGTGGGAGTGCAATGGAACAGGTAATTGATGGCGCGCTTTCTTCTTTGGGCGATCCTGCGCACGGTATTATGGCAATGATGGAAAATGATAATCAAGAATTTTTTGCCGCATTTAGTGATGGAAAAGTAATGCGCTTTACTTATGATCCGAATGTCTCGGCGACACCGAACGAGAAATTGACCGTATACAGCTTAGTAGAACAGGATATGGTGAAACAGGCGATTTCTGCATATCGCACAGTATACCCCGATATGTATATTAACTATGAAATCGGTATGGATGGGGATGGCGTTACCAGAGAGGATGCACTGAAAAAGTTAAATACCAAGCTGTTAAGCGGCGAAGGACCTGATGTGATAATATTGGATGGTATGGACAGCTCTACATATGCGGATAAAGGCGTGTTAGTGGACTTGTCAGACATTGTAGCAGAAGTAAATCAAAGCGATGGTTTGTATATGAATCTGATTACGCCCCTATATTATGGTGATAATCTCTATACAGTACCTGCGCAGTTTCGGATACCAATGATAGGGGGACATAAAGAAACGATGCAGAATGTGTCAGACTATGCTGCAATGGCTGAAATGATAGAAAAGGCACGCACAGAGAATCCGGAAGCATATTTAATGGGGATTTTCTCTGAGTCAGGGATAATAAAACGCTTAGCACCTGTCTGTGCACCCTCATGGAAAAATAAAGATGGGCAGATAGAAGAGGCAAAAATTAAGGAATTTTTGGAACTGACTAAGCAGATTTATGAGGCACAGGTAAAAAATGCGCCGGAAGAATATACTATAACGTATCAATCCCAGATAGCAGAGAGTAAAGCAAACAGAACTGATAGGGAAAATGATTTCTTTTTTATGATGATGACAGATGTTTTTTATCTTATGGAAGAAAGTCCGTTTATGTGCGGAGAGGTGATGTCTGCTTATGAATACTTGATTACGCTGTCAATACCGCGGATAGAAGGATTTGAAGACTCTGTATTCCAGAAAATGAATGGGCAGAGCAGTAATGTATATCATCCAACCGTGCTTGCTGGTATTAACAGCGCGACAAGCAGTCTGGATCAGGCAAAAGAATTTGTTAAAATTATGCTTAGTACATCGGTACAGGATTCACCGCATGATGGATTACCAATAAATAAAAAATCCCTTGCAAATCTGTTTGCATATGATGAAAGCCAACTGGGAGAGAACGGTGCGTTGTATTCCATGTCAAGAACTACGAAAGACGGGAAAACAAGCTCTATGATAATTTATCCTGCTTTGCCAGAGGATGTAAAGGAGTTAGAGCATATTATTGCAGAGTTACAAACGCCCTATATTAGTGATGTTGTTCTTGAAGATGCAATTATTACAGAAGGCGGTAAATATTTTAATGGCGATCAGGATATTGATGCAGCGGTAAAGGCGGTTATGGATAAAGTGGCAATTTATATGGCAGAGTAAGGAAGTGGTGCGGTGGCATCGTTGACTGACAACAACGCGGCAATGATGCAAATAGCGAGTGCTTGGTATATGAGGAATTAAAAAACAGTGTACTAGTTTTTATCAACTTATCAGTTATTGAACTATGAATGATAACAAATTTTGTACACGGGATATGCGAGAATTAGGGGAAGATATATCTTCCCCTAATTAACTTTGGTATTTTTTCCGATAAATAGGATAAAGCAGTAAAAATAGCAGTTAGTTTTTATGAAAGGAACAGTTTTGATTCATTTACATTTTTAAAGGAAGGAAAACGGTTATAGAAATGGGTATTGGCAGTATACAGCAAAATAATTATCAAAGCAGTATTACACAAGAAAAAAATACAAAAAATGAAACTAAGAAATATGCGCCTCTTGCAAGTATTGATCCTAATAAGCAATACAGCACCATTGACGATTATGCCAATGAGTTATTTGCGATGCAGGCAAAATTAGAGAAGCAGTATAGAGAACGGACAGCAGATTCACAGGTACATACAGTAGAAGATTTGAAGAAAGAAATAGCAGAATTTTTCCCAGAGTTTACAATGGTATCAAGCAAGCCGCGATCGGTTACGGAGGGGGAGAATTTATTGTATATCGATGAAACCAATCTGCAGAAAATGGTAAATGATCCGTCTTATAAGGCGGATGTCTATGCATTGATGAAAAGGGAATTATCAAGTACAAATGGCTATTGTATTAACGGCACTGCATGGAAATTAACGGGAACAGTATTTACATTAAGCGAGGATAATGACAAAGAAGGCGGGATTCCCTATTTAGGAATGTGTAAAGGTGCAAAAGTAGAAGATCCTCATACTTTTTTGGCTGAAAACCAAAGAAACAGCCTTTTTTCTATTCATAAGAATAAAACGAAAAGTACGAAAACGGCAATCAAGGATAAACAGAAAAAGACAAAACAGTTCAATGAAACATGGGAAAAAGAACGAGCAAAACGGCAGGAACTGCGAGAGCAGATACAGCAGGAGGCTCTGAAAAAACATATAACGGAAGAAGAAATTATAAAAACACAGGCAGAAAGAAAGCAGAACTATCAAGAGTGGGCAGCACAGAAATATGAACAGCAGTTAAAGTATGAATTGTAATAAAAACAAAAGGGCTATTGCATTAAGAAACTGTAAAATAATTCTTAACAGTGATTTGTCTAACAGTACCAAAAGGAAGTTAGATATAAGCAATTCTTAATGCAGCAGTCCTTTTTCTTTACCCAACTCTAACGAACAGAAACTAATAAAAGTATTAACGGGCAAAATTATATTGTAAATTCGGACTCTTTAGAGTAAAATAGAAGAAAGAAGATTTTGGGAAAAAGGGGTTTGCAATGGCGGCGATAAACGACATTAAGAAGGAACTTATAAATATACTTCAGGAAGGCACGGCAGCAGAAGTTGAAGCGCTGCCTGTTTTTGTGGAAACATACAAGACGGATGCCCGCAGCGGTGTGCAGGCGCTTGTGACAAAGGCAAAGAAAGCAATCGATGCGTTAGAGAAAGAACAACAGCGCATTGAAAATATGAAAGTGTATGAGAAAAAATATGCTTCTTATCAATACATATGTGGTATTGACGAAGCGGGGCGTGGGCCGCTTGCAGGGCCGGTTGTAGCGGGTGCGGTGATTCTGCCAAAGGATTGTCGGATTTTGTATCTAAATGATTCCAAGCAGCTTAGTGCGAAAAAGCGAGAGGAATTGTATGATATGATTATGCATGAGGCGGTAGCAGTTGGTGTCGGCATAGCAGAGCATAAGAGAATTGATGAAATTAATATTTTGCAGGCAACGTATGAGGCAATGCGCGAGGCGGTCAGCAAATTAAGTGTGAAGCCCAATATTTTGTTAAATGATGCAGTAACAATTCCACAGATAGATATGCCGCAGGTGCCGATTGTAAAAGGAGATGCCAAAAGTATTTCGATAGCGGCAGCAAGTATTATTGCGAAGGTGACAAGGGATCGGATTATGGTGGAGTATGATAAGCAGTATCCACAATATCATTTTGCAGAGAATAAAGGCTACGGTGCACAGGTGCATATTGCAGCATTAAAACAGTATGGTGCAACACCAATTCATCGGAAAACATTTATTGGAAATTTTGTTGACGTTTCGGAAAATAATGGATTGATATGCAACAGTTCAATGTAGGATTTTGCGCTATGCTGTAAAGTTCGTAGGAAATTGTAGTGATTAAGATGCATCAAGCCACCACGAAGTGGTTTTCACGAAGTGGTTTTCACGAAGTGGTTTTCACGAAGTGATTTTGCATGGCTTGATTGATATTTGTGTGCGGATTTTAGATGTGATATATGGATATGGAAAGTGCATAGATAGGAGTAGTTATGGAACAGTTTTTATCAGGATATTCCCATAATTATGCAGCGGGAAGCCAGCAGATTGGGCAGCAGTACACAGGGAATGTATCTAGCGCAGGGGCAGCAGGAACGTCACAGTCTGCGTCCGGCGTCGATATTACGCAGCTTCAGCCCGGCGATTCTTTTCAAGGAGAAATTGCGTCTGTAAATGGCGAGGATGTGCAGATTCAGCTTGCAAACGGGCAGTATATGGCGGCGAAATTAGAGCGTGATGTGCAGGTTGCAATCGGGCAGGTATTAAACTTACAGGTACAGTCGAACAAGGACAACCGCATTGTATTAAAACCCATTTATGATAACAATATGCAAATGCTGCGGGTAGGCGAATCGGCACTGCGCGCTGCCAATCTTGCCGTAAATGCCAAAAATTTACAGCTTGTATCAACTTTAATAGAGAATGGTATGTCAATTGATAAAAATACATTAATGACGTTTAATAGGCTGGCATTGCAGCATCCGCAGGTGGATTTGGAAACTGTGATTAAATTGTCAAAAATGCAGCTTCCTGTTACAGATAGCAATTTAGCGCAGTATCAAAACTATCAAAATATGGAACATAGGCTGTTGGATGGGATTAAAAATGTATCGGAAGAGATTTTAAAGCTTTATGATTCTTTGGCAGGTACAAATACAGCGGGTGGCAATGTATCAGCAGCGCCTATGTTGGGGCAGGCAGGAACCTATATGGAACAAATATTGGGCTTTCTGACAGGAGAGGAAACATCTGTACCACCCAACGCGCAGACAACGCAGGAGATTTTGCAGCAAGGAGGTATCACACTAGGAAACGAAAATAATACGGTGCAAAATGGTGTTATACAAAATGATACGCAGCCAAATGGAACAGTGCTAACAGATATTGTTTCAAATCTAACAGCACAGGAGGAAGAAGCTGTAAAAGAGCTGCAGCAGACCGGGAACAACAATATTCAAGAAGGTGCCGCAGATAGTATAAAACTTTCAAACGGGTTATTAAACCAGGAAGCCACTGCGGACACAGCAACTATGCTGCGTGATTTAGAAAGACATCTCCAAACTACTAAGCCGCAGGATCTGCCAGATAAAGTAATCAGTCTGATTAAAGATGGAACGTTGGATTTAAAAGAGGTAAAGCTGCTGCTGTCAGATTCTTCTCTGTTACAGAATATGCCGCCAGAACTAAAAGATAAAATATTCCGTTCAGAGCCGTTTCGCTCAATGGTGCGCAAAGGACTGCAGCGTCAATGGATGTTAAGTCCGCAGGAAATTGCAACGGAGGGAAAGGTTGAGGAATTTTATCAAAAGCTGGCGCGGCAGAGCAATCGGCTTTCGCAGCTTATGAATGAAGCGGCAAATGCACAGCAAGGGGCAAATGAAGCATCCATGAAATCTTTAAATAATTTCCGTGAAAATCTGGATTTTATGAATCAAATGAATCAAATGTTTCATTACGTGCAGCTTCCGTTGAAATTAAACAATTCGCAAGCGCATGGTGATTTATACGTATATACCAACAAGAAAAATCTGGCGCGTAAAGATGGAATGCTGACAGCGTTTTTGCACCTTGATATGGAGAATCTTGGTGGAATGGACATTAGTATCTCGCTCCAAACAGAGAGAAACCAAGTGATGACAAAGTTCTATTTAGAGGAGCATGCGCTTCCTGTAATTGCAGGACATATTGACGATTTAACACAGCGTTTGGCAAAAAAAGGTTATCAGTGTACACATACCATTCAAAAACGTGAATCGGAAAAAACAGTAATGCAGCATATGGAGGAGCAGATAGCGGGCGGAAATATTACGTTAAGCTATCAGACTTTTGATACGAGAGCATAATCCAAAATTCAAGGAAAAGGATAGGAACTTTTAAATGGCAATCAAAAAAGAAAACCAAAAGGCAAAGCAGGCAATTGCGCTTGAATACGATCCTGCAGACAGCGCGCCGAAGGTTATCGCAATGGGACGCGGCGCGCTGGCAGAAAAAATTATAGAACAGGCAAAACAGGCGGATGTACCCGTACATCGTGATGATAAACTTGCAAATACATTGTCAAAACTTCAGATTGGCGATATGATTCCGCCAGAATTGTATGAAGTAGTGGCAGAAATCTTGGTATTTGTTGATGGAATGGATAAAATTAAGGCAAAGGTGAAGGATTACAACAGCAAAAAAGGATAAACGTTGGTATGGATAAAAAAGAAAACAGTGCAAACAAACGGAAGACGGGTGGGCTCTATGAACAGAAAGCAGCCAAATACCTGAGCAGTCAAGGTGTAAAAATATTAGAATGCAATTACCGCAATCGTATCGGCGAAATTGATTTAATTGGACAGGAAAATGATTATCTTGTGTTTTTTGAAGTGAAATACCGTAAAGACAACCAAATAGGTGATCCAGCCGAAGCTGTAACATACAGCAAGCAGAAAACCATTTGTAAAGTAGCAGACTATTATCGTATGTGTCACGCAATCGGGGAATCTGCCGCTGTCCGTTATGATGTGATAGCAGTATGTGGTAAAGAATGGACATGGTACCGCAATGCGTTTGCACATATTTATACATATCGGTAAATCTTTAATGGGAAAAGTATATATATACTGACGACCGTTAAGATTTTCCAATTTCTGCACGGCTCATATTGCATAAATGGGCAATACGTGCCATACAGAAAGGAAAATCTAATCGTTCGTGAGGATATCTAAAGAATAGCAGCCAGTTAAAATGGGAGAATCCAATGGAAACGGACAGATTAATTTTAAGACATTTCTGTGAAAGTGACAGTGCAGACTGTTATATCAATTTTGGAAAAGATGAACAACTCGGGCAATTTATCGCAATTTTCCCAATGAATGACAGTAATGAAATGAGAATGTGGATGAAAGAATGGAGTGTTAATCCGCATATATGGGCAGTAGTTTTAAAAAAAACATTGCAGCCAATTGGATACATCACCATAGATATCCCATATCCGCAGCTTCAGATTGGTGAAATTGGATATGTTATTGGCGAAAAATTTCAGCACTTAGGCTATGCGTCAGAAGCTGTTTCCTGTATATTAAAAGAATATTTTACGAATCAAGACTTGTATTTAATCAAGGCAAAATGTAATGAAGGTAATATGGCATCTGGTAAATTGCTAGAGCGGTTAGGATTTCAAAAAGAGTGCAGTCTGCGTGACAGAAGGATAGATCAGCAGACAAAGAAACGCACGAATTTATGCATCTGTTCCGTAATACAGGAGAAGTATTTAAAACAGCGGCGAGTGGCAGCACAATAACGTTATTGCCGTTTGGTATACTAACGACCGTTAAGATTTTCCAATTTCTGCACAGCCCATATTGCAAAAGCGGGCAATATGTGTTGTGCAGAAAGGAAAATCGAATCGTTCGTGAGTATAATACAGAATAAGTATTTGAGAGAGTGTGGTATGAAAGAAAAAATCAGAATCAAACGAAAAAATTATATAGGGGAAGGCACAAAGCCTATGGTATGCCAATTGAATTACGGCGGGCAGGACGATGAACTTCCCTATTTTACATTTGAGGGATTAGAGAAAACAGGCTGTGTGGCACATTGTTTTACAACGCGAAAGGGCGGCGTAAGCAGCGGATATTTGGAATCGCTGAATTTTAGTATAAACAGAGGAGATACAACAGAAAATATCGCAGAAAATTACCGCAGAGTGGCAGCGCTTTTTGGGAAAACATCAGCAGATATTGTCTGTTCAGCGCAGACGCATACAACGAATGTACGCAAGGTTACAGCCCCCGATAAGGGCAAAGGCATTGTGAACATACGTGATTACAATGATGTTGACGGACTGATAACCAATGAACCAGAGATTATTTTAGCAACGTTTTATGCCGACTGTGTGCCGCTTTTTATAGTAGATCCGATAAATAAAGCGATAGGGCTGTCCCATTCTGGCTGGCGTGGAACGGTTGGGAAAATGGGGCAGGTAACGCTGGAAGCAATGGCACGTGAATATGGCACCGATCCGGCAAATGTGCGGGTGGCTATTGCTCCTTCCATATGCCAGTCCTGCTATGAAGTGGGAGAAGAAGTGGCGGCGGATTTTGAAAAGGCTTTTGTGTGCGATAATGCCAAAGCAGCCGAATATCTGGAACGTTTTCAGCAGGAAATTACAGAAAAGGACATTGCAGACTGTTTGATGTATCAAAAGGAAAATGGAAAATATCAGTTAAATTTATGGTATGCTAATTTTAGAGTATTTCGTGATGCAGGCGTTCCCAATAAGCAGATTGAGGTTACAGATATTTGTACCTGCTGCAATCCGGATTTGCTGTTCAGTCACAGGGCAAGCAATGGGAATCGTGGAAATCTTGGTGCTTTTATTATGCTAACCGTTTAAGGAAAACAGTTGGTAATAATTTAATATAGGACTTTGCACTATGAGGATATTAATTTTGATAATATAATTTTTAGCAACATATTGGAATACAAAATACAAATAGGAGGGTTTTACTATGCAGCAATTAACCGAACAGCAAATTCTTGTTTATGCACCGAACGCAGCGGCAGCATCAAACGGGAAAAAAATTTCACAAAAAGGGGGATTTGTAAAACTGCAGCGTTCCCAAGACGATACATTTTATATGGGCGAATGTACAGGAAGTGGCAAGAGCAACTATATAACATCTGCTGACTATATTGATGCGGCGGCACCAGTGTTCCGCTGTTCCTGCCCAAGCAGGCAGTTTCCCTGTAAGCATAGCATAGCATTGCTTTATGAAATGCTGGCGCAGAAGGAATTTACAGTGTGTGAGATTCCAGAGGATATTATTAAGAAGCGGGAGAAAAAGCAGGCGAGGGATGCAAAAGCAAACGGTGAAGAACAGCCGCAAAAAGAACTTACCGAGGAGGAAAAGCAAAAAGCGCAGAAAAAGGCTGCTTCTGCTGCAAAAGCTAGTAAAAACGCAAAGATTAAGAAACTGCAAAAGCAGTTAGAGGGGCTTGATTTAACAGAGAAAATGATTATGGATTTGATGTCAGCAGGTTTAGGCACGATGGCAGGCGCTGCACTGAGCACTTACCAGCAACTTGCGAAACAGTTGGGAGATTATTACTTGCTTGGACCACAAAAATTGTGCAACCGCCTAATTATAGAAATAACAGCATTTCAGAAGGACGGCAATGATGCTCATTATGATGCCGCAATTGATGTTTTGGAAAAGCTGTGGAGTTTGACCAAGAAGTCACGCCAATATATTAATGATAAATTGGAAAATGATGACGCCGCATTGGATGACACGATTTTGTATGAGGAACTTGGCGGTGCGTGGAAACTTTCCGAATTAGAGGCAATTGGAAAGTGTAAGAAAAATGTCAATCTTGCGCAGTTGGCATTCTGGGTATCTTATGATGAGGCGGCAAAACAGTACACGGATACGGGCTGCTGGGCGGATTTGGAGAGCGGTGAGATTTCTATGACGTACAATTACCGTCCAATAAAATCTTTGAAATATATTAAACAGGAGGATTCTGTGTTTGGTGTGGCACAAGTGCCAAGTGCAGCATACTATCCAGGTGAGGGTAATCTCCGCATTCGCTGGGAGGGCGCAACGATTCGCGATTATCAGAAAGAGGATTTTCAGGCACTGCGGGCACACGCAGTTACCTCCATAAAACAGGAAGCAAAAGCAATTAAGAATTATCTAAAAAATGCAATGTCACAGCCAATGTTAATAAAACTTGTTGCATTTGAGCGGATTGGAAAGGCACAAGAGGGATATGTGCTTGTGGATACGGAGGGTACTACAATTCTTTTGGGAGATATGCTGGGAATGGAAGAAACCACGACGCGGCTTGCGCTGCTTCCGGACAGCAAATTACTGGAAGGGCAAGTGCTGTTAGCTCTATTTTATTACAATCGTGAAAATAACAGATTGCAGGCACAGCCGTTAAGTATTATTACGGAGGATATGGTAGTTCGGATGTTGTATTAAGAACATTCGTAAAAATCAAAAGAAAGGATAATAATTATGGACACAAAACCAATCTATGAACTGCGTGCCCGTCTGCGGGCGGCGGCAATTGCGGGCGCAAGCCTTTTGGCAGAGGATTTCCGTTTAAAGCGTGCCGCAGAAGCTATAAAACCATTGGAAGCATCTTCACCAGTTTTTGCAAAAATCGGGCAGATGGTTAATCAACTCTTATCACCAGACAATGCAAATCCTACAAGTACACTATTAGAATCTATTACTTTGGTAGATGCTGTAATCTGTACATTAGGGAACGTAGATGTAAAGGGTGAAATAGAATCATTAGAAGTACCGAAAAACAATGAGGAATTTGTGGTAAATGCGCCATATTCCGTGTTAAAAAATCTTACAGATGCACTGACGACTACGGGCAGCGGCCATTATAATTTGGCATGTGAAATACGGCAAAACAATTTGGAAGCGTTTCAGGATTATCGAGTCAAATATGTACTAGTGCAAGGGCTCAATGCTTCCTATGCAGAACTGGCGGATCTGGTAGTAACATGGCTTGAAAATGAAGGAGAGGCAATTCTGCCATTTGTTATGAAAGACTTTGATCCAAAAGGGAAAAAGGAGATGGTGCGCCGTGTCCAAGTGATAGAGGGAATCGCTGGGGAGCGAGCAAATGATTTTTACCTAAAAATGTTGGAAACCGCAGAGAAAGATGTGCGTCAGGAACTAATCTATGCCCTGCGGTTTGCACCAGAAAATATTGAACTTTTAATTGATATGGTAAAAACAGAAAAAGGCAAAGCAAAACAGATGGTATACAGCGTTCTGGCAAAGATGGAGGACGAGCGTGCACATGCGCTATTTCAAAAGACAATTGAGAAAAAGCCAGCAGACGGATTAAAATATCTATTAAATGTTTCAACGTCATGGGCAGTAAAGATGCTGCCAGAGATATTTCATAAGGCACTTGCGGAGGTAATTGCGCTGCCGGTTGATGAACTAAAAGGCGATGTGACTGGTGTATGCAAGACAGATAAGGAAACAGCAGCAAAAATAGCCGCTTTGAATTATTGTATTCTTGCGCTTTTAGGAAAAGGCGGCGAGGAAATCTGTGCCTGCTATCGTGCGGCGCTTGCGCATAAGGATTTATTAAATCGGTTAAAACCAGCAGGGTTAATGTATTTTAGCGATTTAGATATTCCGGATATGGTTGAACTTTATTATTGGGTAAGACATCTGTTTTATCGTATTCACAATATGTATTTTGCGATAGGGATGGAGATGATTCTGCGTCCTTCTTTGATGCTCAATCCCGATCCGTCATTAAAGGCATTGGCATTGGAACTGTATCAGGGAGAAGGCGGACAAAAAGACGTGCATTTCCTATCCGCAGCGGTGATTGTGAAAATTATGGAGGAGGAAGACTGTACCCAATGGCTGGAGGAACAGCTTACCGTGCAGCCAGCAGCCGCTGATCAGCCCAAACCAAAGACAAATAAAGTATGTATGCAATCCATACAAGAGGCACTCTCGCATATTTGTTATAGTAGAGAAAAAAATGGTTATATTTTTAAAGTTGTATATAGCGAATCTTATCCAGTTACGATTCCCTGCAGCAGCCAGATTATTGCATGGATGATAAAGCACGCCAGCAAGGATATGGATAATATTATCCATAACTGGCTGCCGCCTCTTGATGAAGAGCAGCGCAGACAAATGGGTGAATATTTTTATCAAAGAGCGCTGCTTACAAAGGATAATGAAGAATATCTTTTATATATGAAGGGCTGTGGCTGGACAGAATGCAAGGGATTGGGGCTTCAATATGTAAAAAATAATCCTAGTGTCGGTGGGTGGTCAATTCAAAGGTATCTAAGCCAGATGCCGGGCGGAAACAGCGTAATTGTAGAGGAAGCAAGAGCGATATATAATGCTGTTCAAGCAGGAGAAATAAAAAATAAAAATTTAAGTTTGCATATGTTGGATCAATGGATTATCGAGTGGAGCAAAGAATAACAGTGATTCCTTTGGGAAAGGAGTAAAAAAGTATGGACGTCAAACCCATTTATGAACTGCGTACCCGTATGCGTGCGGCGGCAATTGCTGGAACAAACCTGTTAGCGGAGGATTTTCGTTTCAAGAAGGCAGCAGAGGCAATCAAACCACTGGAAACGGCTTCACCAGTTTTTGCAAAAATCGGTGAATATGTACATACGCTTTTAACCCAAGAGTGTCCAACACCAGCCCAGACACTCTTGGAAGCGCTGACGCTGGTGGATTCGGTACTTTGTACGTTGGGAATGGTGGAGGTGGAGGTAGATGGTAGTGCTATGCCGCTTTCCATTCAGCAGTACGAAGAACATATCGCAGTCAATGCACCGTATTCTTTGCTGTATCATCTGCGGGAAGCAGTTACATTATCGAGTGGAAATCATTATGCGTATATTTGTGATACCTATGATCGAGAACCAGAGTGGTTTGAAGATTTTCGTGTAAAATCTTATTTGGTGCAGGCATTGGGAAGCTCAAGTACCATGTTTGCAGACGCTGCAGCAAAATGGCTTGCCAATCAGGGAGAAGCTGTTCTTCCTTTGCTGAAAAAGGATTTCGATCCTAAAGGGAAGCGGGAAATGGTAAGGCGTGTACAGATTATTGAAACGGTGTTGGAAGAACGTGCGGATTCTTTTTACATAGAAATGCTGCAAACAGCGGAAAAGGAAGTACGGCAGGCATTGATATATGCGTTAAGGCACAATCAAGAAAATATTGATTTATTAATTGGTTATACAAAAAGTGAGCGGGGGAAATGCAAGGAAGCGGCAATTCGTGCGCTTGCGTCAATGGAGAGCGAGCGCGCATACGCATTTTTTAAGAGCAAGCCCAAAAGTGCATTGCCGTATCTGCGTACAACCACAACAAAATGGTCAGCGGCGCTTATCGCGGAGTGGTTTCATGCCACAATCGCAGCACTGGATAATGCATTGGATGACGAGGGCAGAGATAGGGCGCTTCGTATGCTTGTATCAATGGAAAGCAGAGAAAAAATTGATTTTTTGCAGGAACTATTGGCAGCGTTTGTTGGCAAGGGCGGAGAGGAAATATGCGCCTGCTATCGGGAAGCATTACAACGCAGGAAAAATAATGGTGTCGGTGCTATGCCGCAGTTAAACTATGACTTAATGTCGCCGTTACCCCATTCGCGGTATGATCGAATGCGTTTTTTTGAGGATTCTATGGGAATGCTTCTGTTCTTTTCTCTAATTACAGCAGCCGATGAAAGTCTGGAAGCACTGGCAATGGATTTATATGAACATTCCGGCGAAAATACAGACGGGAGTACAATAAATCCTAGCTTTTTGCCAGCAGCAGCTATGGCAAAACTGTTAAAAGGTGAAAACTGCGTAACATGGCTGCAAAGTCAGGCAGAGCAAAAGAAAATTTCTCTTAAATTATGTAAGGATACAATTAGTATAGTGCTTTCCTATGTCCATTGGGAAAACGGCGGCTATATTTTGCGGGGATATTATATGAATTATACGGACGATAGACCTGAGATAATAGAACAGCAGTTACAGCTTTCCGCAGAGAAAAATAATGCGGGATGGCTTATGGGATAGTGTTGCAGTCAGATAAAGGCGTATTGTGTTTGAGGGATGGTTAGGTTTCGATAGAATAGGAATTGATTACAACTTAGTAAGGCTGATTTGTAGTCAAAATTGGACAATGAACAAAGAAAGGAGTTTACAGTAAGAAATGAGCGACAAAACATTAAGACTGCCAGCGGAGCAGTTATTTCAGGAAGAAATTGAGGCATTAATTGCAGCGGAAACAAATCCGATTCCAACAGGATGGAAAATGTCGCCGCAGTCAGTAAAAACATATGTTTGCGGCGGCAAAGTAAAGGGAAAGGAAATTACACCAAAATATATAGGACATGAGCGGCTTGTGGAAATCGCAGTATCAACATTGGTTACAGATAGAGCGCTTTTGCTGATCGGTGAACCGGGAACGGCAAAAAGCTGGCTTTCAGAACATTTAACGGCAGCAATTAACGGTGATTCTACCAAAGTCATTCAAGGAACTGCAGGCACTACCGAGGAGCAGATTCGCTATTCCTGGAATTATGCAATGTTAATTGCGAAAGGCCCGTCACAGGAGGCGATGCTCAAAAGCCCGATATTTCACGCAATGGAAACAGGTACAATTGCGCGGCTTGAGGAAATATCCCGCTGTGCTTCTGAAGTGCAGGATGCGTTGATTTCGATTCTTTCAGAGAAAAGAATTTCTGTACCAGAATTAAATATGGAAGTAGCAGCACAGAAAGGATTTTCCGTAATTGCTACAGCAAATACAAGGGATAAGGGCGTGAACGAAATGTCTGCTGCGTTAAAACGAAGATTTAATATCGTTGTGCTGCCCGCGCCGGCGGACTTAAATTCTGAAATAGAAATTGTGAAGACAAGAGTCGAACAGCTTTCCAGCAATCTTGACTTAAACGCGTCACTTCCGGAAGAAGCTGTAGTAGAGAAAGTCTGTACCATTTTCCGCGAGCTGCGCAGCGGCGAAACGCTTGACCGCAGCCGCAAGGTTAAAACGACCTCTGGCGTACTTTCAACCGCAGAAGCGATTTCGCTTTTGTGCAACAGCATGGCATTAGCCGGCAGTTTTGGCAGCGGAATTATTGCCGATGAAGACTTGGCAGCTGGGCTGCAGGGCGCTATTATTAAAGAAGAAGAAAAAGATGCCGTAGCATGGAAAGAATATCTTGAAAATGTTATGAAAAAGCGTGGTTCCGGATGGCTTGGGCTTTATAAGGCGTGTCGGGATTTAGTATAAAGTATCTTGGAGGGTTCAATATGGGCGAAAGAATGACATGGGAGGAGATTCAAGAGAAGTATCCAGATCAATGGGTTGGATTGGTGGATGTGGAATGGTACCCCGACAATAAAGCGACCGTAAAGTCGGCAGTAGTAAAATACATAGATAAAACAAAGGATGAATTAACAATGTTGATGCTGCAAGGGGAAATAAAGGCAAGATATACAACACCAGATAACCTCTTTCAATTGGGAATGGTTGAGGTACATGGATGAAACAGATGACATTGGATTTGGATGAGAGTCAGCAAAGACCTATTATTATGCTTGGAAATGGGTTGGATGCTTTGTTAGATACAGGTGCATTAATTCCTGTTTGGGTAGGTGAGGAAAGTGTATTAACGAGAGGACTTAAGGCGCAATTAGTGAAAAGGACTGTTCCATTTTTCGGCTTTGGCGGAAAGACGTACGGCAATTTATATAAAGTTACGATTCAAGTCGGAGAGCTTTTATATCCAAATATGCATATTATTGCGTGTAATGAATGGAATGCATCATTTCATATGATTTTAAGCGCAACAATGTTTAGCAATTTAATCTATGAAATAGATGAATATAATCATAAATTCAATGTTACAGTTCCTGATAGCGAAAGTTCTATCCGGCATCTAAAAATTGTAGATAAAAATGGTAAGATATATGTTTTGTGCAGCTCGGAGGAGAACACATGATAATCAGCCGGAATTTGTGATATTGGGAAGAGTAGGAATCCTACATTTTAAGCGGTGTGGTGATTTGTAGATATGGAGGTTAAAGATGAATAACCCACATTTTTTTGGAATACGGCATTTATCACCGGCGGGGGCGTATTTCTTAAGAGAGTATTTAGATGAAAAGAAGCCGAAACTTGTGTTGATTGAGGGACCAAGTGATTTTGACGATATGCTTGGGGATATGGTGCGGCAGGAAACAAAAACACCGATTGCAGTTCTGGCATATACAAAAGATGCGCCGGTGCGGACAATTCTCTATCCTTTTGCGGAATATTCGCCGGAATATCAGGCGATCCGTTGGTGTCATGAGCAGTCCGTGGAATGTCATTTTATTGACTTGCCTTCCGAAGCGTTTTTGGCAGTACCGGAAACCAATAATGATGATACACAGGGCGAAGAAGGCAGAATGACGGTGTACCAACAGCTTGATGAGAAAAGCCAAGAGGATGGGCATGAAACGTTTTGGGAGCGTGTACTGGAGCACGCACAAAGCGCGCAGGCGTATCACCAAGGGGCGAACAGTTTCGGCGAAAATCTGCGGGAATTGACAGAAGGAGAAGATTCTGACTGGGCAGAAACGGCACTGCGCGAATCCTATATGCGTTATCAGATTAAGACGGCTGTCGATCGCGGTATTGCGCCAGAGGATATTGTGGTGGTGACAGGTTCCTATCATGTAAAAGGCTTAAAAAGCTGGCAGGAGGAGAATAAGCTGCCGAAAATGCCGAAGCTTGCAGCAAATCATACGTTAATGCCATACTCCTATTATCGACTTTCCTCAAGGTCGGGATACGGTGCAGGGAACAAGGCACCGGCATATTATGCACTATTATGGAAAGGATTAAACAAAAAGGAAAAACAGTATTCTGCACTAAGCTATTTATCGAAGATCGCAGCATATCAAAGAGAAAACGGCAATCCCGTTTCGTCGGCGTCTGTAATTGAGGCGGTGCGTCTTGCCAATGCGCTGGCGCAGTTAAGGGGAGGAACAGTGCCGGTACTTCGCGATTTGCGTGATGCGGCGTTAACTTGTCTAGGCGAGGGAAGCTTTCCCACAATTAGTCTTGCTACAGCAGATACAGAGATTGGTACGACAATCGGCGCGTTGCCCGAGGGTGTGAGCCGCACAAGCATTCAAGAGGATTTTTATCGACAGATTAAGAAATTAAAGCTGGAAAAATATCGTGATTTGACGGCGCAGGACTTAATGCTGGATTTGCGCGAAAACAGGCGTGTTTCTTCGGAGAAGGCGGCTTTTATGGATTTGCACCGTTCTTCCTTTTTAAACCAGCTTCGAGTACTGAATATTAGTTTTGCACAAAAACAGCAGGTAAAACAGGAAAATGCTACATGGTCGGAGCATTGGACAGTGCGCTGGACGCCGGAAGCGGAGATTGAATTGGTAGAATCCGCATTAAAAGGTGATACGGTTGCAGGTGCGGCATCTTTTGTAATGAAAGAGCGTGTCGAAGGCGCGACGGATATGGGAACGATTGCGTCTGTCATTGAAGATGCATTTTCGTGCGGAATGGAAGCTGCTGCCAATTATGCAACAGCAGCATTGCAGCGGCTTGCAATTGATGCAGCATCTGGTGCTTCTTCGATAAAAGATTTGGCGCAGACTGCCTATAGACTTTCCACTGTAATACAATATGGAAATATCCGCAGAGTTGATTCTGCGCCGTTAATTCCGATTTTGCAGCAGCTTTACTATCGTTCTTGTCTGACGCTGGTAAATGCGTGTGTATGCGACGACGAGGCAAGCAAAGTAATAATAACCGCAATGGAGCAGCTAAACAGCGTGGCATTGGCACATGATTTCCTAGAGCGTGACGAGTGGACAGCGGTTTTAATGGAGATTGCGCAGCGGGATGACTTAAATACGAAATTATCTGGCTTTGCAGCAGCAATCTTATTAGAGCGGGGCAGTATGACTTCACAACAGCTTCGCACAGAGGTAGAGCGGCGGCTGTCAAAGGGCATTCCGGCGGATCTGGGTGCCGGCTGGTTTGAAGGGCTTGCTATGAAAAACCAATATGCCTTAATTGCAAGACTGTCCTTATGGGAAAGTCTTGATGAATATTTGGAAACACTTGATGATGAGGAGTTTAAACGGGCGCTTGTATTCCTGCGGCGTGCATTTGCTGATTTTTCTGCACTGGAAAAGGATGAAATTGCGGAAAACTTAGGTGAAATATGGGGATTAAATGCACAGGAAGTCAGTGAGGCAATCAATACCACACTTGATGAAACCGCGCAGCAGATGATTGATAGTTTGGATGATTTTGACTTTGATTTATAGATTACAAATGTCTTCAGGTAGGTAAATACTGAAAAGCGTTAAGATTTTCTAATTTCTACACAACCCATCTTGCATAAGCGGACAATATGTGTTGTGTAGAAAGGAAAATCGAATTGTTTTTGCGTATACGTGTTATTGGAATGGAGAATTTTATGGAGAAAGAGGAGCAAATCCGCAGGTGGCGGTTAATTTTAGGACAGGAAAGCGACAAGCGTTTTTCGGATATGGGCGGCGGTGGTCTGAATGCCGAGCAGGATTTAATGGATCAGGCTTTGGCAGCGATTTATAATCATACAGATGCAGGCGGTTTTGGCGGCAGCGGGCGCGGTGCTGGAAACGGCCCCTCCAATCCGCAAATCAGCCGCTGGCTTGGCGATGTAAGAAGTTTGTTTGAAAAGGAATTAGTGACCGTTATCCAAAATGACGCAATGACACGCTGCGGGTTAAAGCAGCTATTGTTTGAGCCGGAGCTTTTGGAAAATTTGGAGCCAGATATTAACCTTGCATCTACGATTTTAATGCTAAAGGAGCAGATACCCAAACGTTCCAAAGACAGTGTAAGGGCATTTATTAAGAAAATCGTAGAAGAAATTAATAAGCTGTTAGAGCAGGATATTCGGCGGGCTGTAACGGCTGCGGTTAATAAAAGAAAGCATTCACCAATTCCCTCTGCTGCGGCTCTGGATTACAAAATGACAATCAGCAGGAACTTAAAACATTACAATCCCGAACTGCGTACTATTGTACCCGAACATTTTTATTTTTTTGACAGAACCAGCACAACGGCGGCAAATAAATGGACAATAATTTTGGATATTGACCAGAGTGGTTCAATGGGGGAATCGGTGATTTATTCGTCTATTATTAGCTGTATTTTGGCGAGTATGACCAGCATTAAAACAAGAGTTGTCGCATTTGACACTAATATTGTTGATTTAACGGAAAAAAGCGACGACCCCGTTGACTTGCTGTTTGGTTTTCAGCTTGGCGGCGGAACAGATATTAATAAATCGGTTGCGTACTGCGAACAGTTTATTGAAAATCCTTCCAAAACGCTGTTTTTCTTAATTTCCGACTTGGAAGAAGGCGGCAACCGTGCTGCTTTTCTTAGAAGAATGGAAGAAATGAAAACCTCTGGCGTTACCGTAGTAAGTCTTTTGGCATTGGCTGACGGGGGTAAACCGTACTATGATGCGCAGATGGCGCAAAAAATCGCCAATCTTGGCATCCCATGCTTTGGCTGTACGCCGCAGATGCTGCCAACGCTGTTGGAGCGTGCACTAAAAGGGCAGAGCTTGGAAGGATTTGACAAAAAGGGGAAGTAAAGAGGAGTCATTGTAATTATGGGCTATATTGAGGAAACTGAAGATTTAAAACTGGATTTTAATAAAATTGCAAGTATAACAGGGCAGGCAGTTCTTCCCGTTGCAATACAGAATGCTGATACAAATGAAGTTATTTTAGTTGCCTATACCAATCAGGAGGCGCTGTTAGCATCTATCCGTCTGCGCAGGCTCGTTTTGTGGAGTACCTCGAGAAATGAACTTTGGCATAAAGGGAAAACATCAGGAAACGAGTTTGAACTTTTGGAGATATTTGTAAACTGTGAGCAAAATTCACTTGTCTACAAGGTAAGACCGCTCAATGGGAATATCTGTCATACTTCTTATAAAGGTGTAGCAAACAACTGTTTCTATAGAAGGCTGGATATGGACAGCATGAAACTGATAAATATAAATAAAGAACAGGAGAAACATTTGTAGAAAATAAAAAAGAGCGAAGTTTTTTGAAATGAAAGTGCCCCAAAATAGCAGTGAAAAGTTTGAAAGTAAACTTTCAAATAATGCTTGGTATGCGTGCTATACTCACGAACGATTCGATTTTCCATTCTACACAGCATTATTGCCCGCTTATGCAATATGAGCTGTGCAGAAATTGGAAAATCTTAACGGTCGTCAGTATCAATTACGCAGGGGGTATAGAAATGGGGAAAGAAATTCTAAACAATCAAAATATACCTGCAAAAAAATATTAGGCACTTAAAAATAAAATCTTGCGCCAAATGGCAAAATTTTGCTTCCGGTATTTCTGGGTTAGGTTATATGAGAAGGAATGGCAAAAAATATGATTTGTAAAATATACGAAACAGGGTTTTTAAAGGAATACAAATTTGTGGTAGTCTTGTCAAAGTATCAGGGAAAACTTTTATTAAGCCGTCATAAACAAAGAACAACTTGGGAAACGCAGGGCGGGCATCTTGAAGCCGGCGAAACCCCATTAGAAGCAGCAAAACGGGAACTGTACGAGGAATCCGGCGCGATAGAGTACGATATTGCGCCGCTGTGCGATTACTGGGCAGGAGAACCGGAAGAAACATCTAAAATAGATGGCAGTGGTATGGTTTTTGTGGCAGATATCTATAAACTCGGCACGATTCCGCAAAGTGAAATGGCAGAGGTCTGTACCTTTGAAAAACTGCCGGAAAATCTGACCTATCCTGATATTGTGCCAGTGTTATATGCGAGAGCGCAGCGGGAACAAAAGATTATATATTGATAAATGGATAATAAGGATGTTGTTTAAAGATGGAAAATGCACTTTGGAACGGGCAGAAATTAATTGCAACAGAAGTAGCCAAAAAAAGTTATGAATACGAAAAATCCGTTCGGATGGCAAGTGCCAGAGGGGAATTGCAATGTCCTGATGCGGAATGCAGGCATAGACGCTTGTGCTATCGAAACGGCGAAAAAGTCAGTGCATACTTTGCCCATTGTGAATTGGAGGACGGAAGCTGCGACTATGCTGCTTTTGACAGAGAAAATACAGGAATAATACGAAAAACAGCACAGAGATTGTATCATCATTTTCGGGAAATGGGATATGCAGTTTGCCCGGAAGTGAAGCTGCTGCCGCATCATTATACCCACCTTGTTTTAGAAAATTGCGAGGGAATCAAAATAGCATTGGAACTTGGTTCTAAGCATATGCGAGCGCCGGAGCTGGATTATTTTTTAAAAGAATATCAAGCGCTTCATATGCCTGTACAATGGTTTTTTGTAGGGAATCCAAACACGATTTTTCAAGAAAAACAAACATATTTTCTAAAACGCAGCCTGCTGTATGAATCAGAAAATCAATCGCTTTTGGTTATTGAACCAGATGGAGAGCAGATTACACAATTTAAGCAGGATTTGTCTGATTATAATTTTGAAGAAGCCTTGATGGTGTCTGATCACGATATGTTTATTATGCAAGGGACAATTGCAGATCTAATAGTGGAAGACACAAATATAGTGTTAAAAGGATTTACACAGCATTATGAGGAATATCTTAACGAGGGGCAGCAGAAATATACGGCTTCTGTCAATAAAATATTGGAGCAAAGACAACAGCTTCAGAAACAAAATGCCCAATTAAATCCTCGAAATGCATATATTGTAAGTATGGCAAATACGGAGGGAAACATTATCCACCAAATCATAACGGCGGATAATCCGGCAGCAGCGTTTCAGGCAAGTATGGAAATAATAAAGGAAACGGGAAACACTTTCTTAGATGTGCAGAGCAGATTGGAGTGGAAGCCAAGGGTATATGATTGCAAATCGTTTTCCTTTTCTGGCAAAGACGGGCAGATTGATTTGCAGTGCGGCTTGTGTGGCGCACTTGGCAGTTCGATAGGTAAGTGTAAGCCGGCGTATAAAAGGCGTCCGGAAAATTGCAGTATGTTTGCGCCTTGGGAGGTGTGAAAAAAAGATGTCTGTGACGTATATAAGAAATTTTTAGAGGATTTGTGGAATTTCTTTCTATGGGCTAAGAGCAGAAAAGAAAGTCTAATCGTTTGTTACGAGGGTAGGGTAGAGCGTGGAAGATAAAGATGACTATATAGGAAAAAGATTGTCATGGAATGAAGTAGTAAATTTATTTCCAGATCTATGGGTAACCTTAGAAGACTATATATACACAGATAAAGATGTTATTAATGAGATATTAGAAGATGTAATACAAGACAAAGATATAGACGACTATATGTACGCGCATTCAGATGAGGATAGTTTGACGCTTAGAACAACAGAAGGCAATTTTGGAGGATATATCAATGGAGTACTTGTTTAGAAAAAAATAATGAATATAGTAGTAAGGTAGATAATAGGAAATTGATTAAGATATGCAGTTTTACAGAAAACAATGAATATTAAAATTGAATATTATTTTTGAGAAGATAGGAGAGTCTATTATGAAAAGTAAAAAAATAAAAACCATAATCTCAACATTATGTGCAGCGGCGGCGTTGTCTACAGTGTTGTCGCTTCCGGTAAATGCTGCATCAAAATTTGACCCGAATTATTATGCGGTTCTTTATCCGGATGTTGTAGCTTTGCTGGGAGCAGATCCGCAGGTATTGTTTAACCATTATATTGCATTTGGAATGCAGGAAGGGCGACTGCCATATGAGGGCGCTGCGCCGGGAGAGGCTGTTGATGGAATTCTGGAAATACAAACAAAAGTAACTGCGGAAAGTGAAAATATACAAGAATTAGTTCCGATAGATCAGCTTGCAAACCTTTCCAGCCTTAAGAAAAAGACTACAGACGAAGAATTTATTCAGGCATATAATGCTGCATTGGCAATTGTTGCACCGTATGTTCATGCAAGTAGGGAAGAACAGCTTTATGGGATTGCAACGGCACTTCGCCAACGTTTTGACAGCGGTATGATGTATTCCATGACTGCTGATCACTATAATGATCCATATGGATATTTCGTGTTGGGTTCCGCTTCCTGCGCTGGATGTACCAGAGCGACGGGATTATGCTTAAATATTCTTGGCATTCCATATGAGCACGTAAATGAGAATCAGTATTCTCATCAATGGTGCAGGGTAAATGTCGATGGAGTATACTGGATTTGTGACGCATATGGACTCTACTGCGGGCCAGAACCAGCGCCGTATATGCATCCATATTTACAGTAAAATAGGTTTTTTGTGAACTGGGGCTGTCGCAATAATCTTTGATTATACAAGATATAGTTCAGAATGTGTTGCACTGCTATAATATCTTGTATCTGTTTTCTTTAATGCGACAGCGCCTACCTGTGTTATAGACCTTGCAACCAACTTTTTTGTTTACCTACTATCTCCATAGGCGTAAATTTGGGCAGTACCATCCCTATAACAATTAATATCGTACATAAGTATCTTATATATTTTATGTGCTGTAGGAAAGCTGGGTTTTTGCATTATATTTCTAATCGTACCATCTCTATACAGTTAGCAATGTATGCTATAAGTAGATTGTAGTAAAAAATGTATATTATGGCAACTGTTAGTTTGACGGTCTTAAACTATCATCTAAAGCTAATGGAATTGTTCCCATATTATTTCAATTTGTATGGATAAAAATAGAATATAAGTGATACTTGAAAAAAATAGAGGTTTTATGATATCTATTTGATATGGGTTGAAATTATATTTTGTAATATAAAATGCACAAAAAAACTAAAATATATTATATTCCCAAATGTTCTATAAAGTGATAAAATAGAAAATATAATGGAAAAACCAAGCTAAAATGGTATTTTATAATGCAGAAATTCAATTTTGCATAAAAAAAATAAGTCTGTGTTTGCACTGTTACATAGACTTAGTGAACAGATAAACAGTGCAGAAATGAGGAAATGGTATGAGGAGAGGAGTAAGAAAGACAAAACAAGTAATTGCAGGAATTTTGTCTGCTGTTTTATTTATGACTTCTTTACCGCAAAATAGTACATATGTTTATGCAACTGAACAAGCGGAAGAACTGATAACTAATGAAACTATGCAGATACAAAACGAAACAGAGGAAATAACAGATGGACAAACGGAATTGACCGTAGATGAAGAAACACAAGTACAAACAGAAGCAGAAACAAGCAAAACAGAAAAAAGTGAAAAAGAAGAAACAGAGGAAGCAGAAGAAAAATCAACTTTAGAAAAGACAAAAGAAGAAATAATTGAAAGAGAAACATCCATTGAGGTAAATGAAAAGGAAAGTACCGAATCCGCTACAGAAAGGCAAGAGGAAATTACCAAACTAGAAGAAACAATGGAATCAGAACAAGAGAGTGAAATAGAAACTTCTAATATAGAATGTGAAAATAAGACAGATTTACAGGAGAGAACAGTAGAAGCGGAATTATTGGGGGTATATCAATTTGGCGGTTCTCCTGCAGAAAATAATAGAGTTTCAGCCTATTCGATAAACTCAGTGGCGAATACAAATATAGCAGAATTAGAGGAATATTTGTATCAGCAGATGAAGGCACGCAAGGAAAAGATAGATGTTGCAAGCTATCAAATCAATACAGAAATGATGGGGAAAATAGTTTCTGGTGTGCTTAATGAGAATCCTGACCTTTATTTTGTTAATAGAGGGTTTAGTTGTACCCATTATGCAGGGGATACATTAACGCTTTCTGTTTTGCTTACTTATGATAATACGCTTAATGATGCTGCATTTCAGAAAGCAACAAAAGAAGCATTGGCAGTTGTAGAATCAGGAATGAGTGATTTAGAAAAAGCAGTAGTTTTACATGATTATTTGGCAGTGAATTGTGAATATGATGAAGAAAATCTTGAAGCAGGAACAATTCCTGATACATCATATTCAGCGTATGGTGTATTGGTTAATCGTATAGCGGTTTGTGAAGGGTATGCTCTTGCTTATAAGTATCTTCTAAACAAAGCAGGCATTAATTGCTATATGGTAAATAGCGATACAATGAATCATGCTTGGAACTTAATTGAGTTAGATGGAAAGTATTATCAGGTAGATGTCACTTGGGATGATCCAGTGTTGGATTTAATTGGCAGGGTACGTCATGAGTTTATGTTTCGTAGTGATGATGCTTTTATAAATGAATGTCGGCATAAAGACTGGTCTGTAACAAAAGGCAGTGAAGTGGTAAATTATAAAGCTGTTGATACAACTTATGATACTGCTTTTTGGCTGGACTGTAATTCGCCATTGGTTTTGGTGGGAAAAGATTGCTATTATGTGATTTATGATGAAGAAAAAAAAGTTGGTGTAATAAATAAAACGAAATTATCCGATAGTACAGGAACTGGGGAAACCATTTGTGAGATTGGTAAGTGGCTAGTTTGGAAAGAAAGTGGTTGGTGGCAAAATGCTTATTCGGGGCTGTTTTGGGCAAATGATAGATTATATTATAATGATATAGATACCATTAATAGTATTATTTTGAATGAAATGGATAATAGTATTCAAATACAAGAAGAATTTGCAGCAGATACTACAAATGGCTATATTTACGGCAGTGCATTATGTCAGGGAAAAGTGCTTTATTCACTACATCAAAGTCCTAATTTGGCATCGAAGGAAACTGTTTTAGAAGCAGATATTACGATTGAAATTGAGCCATCAGAAATAGCAATTGAAAAAATTGAATTGGATAAAGAGTCACTTTCATTAACTGTAGGAAGTACAGCAAATTTGCAGGCTGTAATTACGCCTAGTGAGGCTGCCGATGCAGAAATTACTTGGAAAAGCAGTGATATTTCAGTTGCAACCGTAGAAAATGGCACAGTAACAGCGGTTGCGGCTGGAAATTGTAATATAACAGTATCAGCCGGCGGCAAGGAAGCTGTTTGTAATGTTACAGTAAGTGAATCATTGGATAATAATATAGCAAGCGGCAGCTATCAGGATATTACTTGGGTAATTGATGTAAATGGAAAGCTGGCAGTAACAGGAACGGGAGATTTTGCAGCACTGGGAACAGATGATACGAATAATGATAGAGCACCATGGCATGGATACGCAAATTCCATTTTATCAGCAGAAATCAATGTGTCAGGGATGGAAGATGCATCTTATATGTTTCATGGATTGGCAAATTTGAAAGAGGTGGATCTGAGCGGGTTTGATACTGCAAACATAACAAATATGCATAGTATGTTTAGCGAATGCAGTAACTTAATAAGCATAGATGTAAATGGTTTTCGTACAGGGAATGTAACGAAAATGGGGGCTATGTTTAAAGGATGCAGCAGTTTAACCAGTGTGGATGTAAGCAGTTTTGATTCAAAAAATGTTATCAATATGGAAGGGATGTTCGCTGATTGTCCCAAATTGTCTTTGATAAATACGCCATATAACGTAACGCAATCTGTTCTGCTTCCGACAGCAGATGCAACAGATATTTGGTATCAGCCTGACGGCACAGTAATTACAGAACTCCCACAAAATTTACCTTACAGTATTATAATTACTAAAAACACGGTTCCGGCGGTATCAGATCCTTATATTACAGTCACAAAGACGAAAACAACGTACAACTGTGGAGATTCTTTAAATATAGATGATTTAACTGTAACGTATTATAACAAAAACGAAGATCCTAAAATAGTTACGGATTTCACAACAAATGCAAATGAGATTGATATGTCTGTTTCGGGAATAAAGACATTGATGGTAACCTATAATGAATTAACAGCTTCCATAAAAATAACAGTATTATCACAAAATGACCCAAATCCAGACCAACAAACCTACACAGTAACCTTCAATCTTCAAGGGCACGGAACCGTTTTGGATGAATATACCACCTATACAGAAATTCCAAAAGGAAGCACAATCACTTCTCCGACAGCCCCACAGGCCGAAGGCTTCCAATTCACTGGCTGGTACAAGGAACCGGATTGCAAAACGTTATGGGATTTCGCAAAAGACACCATAGAAAGCGACACTACCTTATATGCAGGCTGGAATCAAACCAACACACCAGATGATGATAACCCAGCCCAAGACATTCCCGATGGAATCTGGATTGCAAAGATAAAAGACTATACCTACACAGGAAAAGCGATTATCCCTTCCGTATCCGTCTATTATAATAAGAAAAAACTTACAGCAGGACAGGATTACACGATTACATATAAAAATAATACAAAAGCTGCATCTGCCGACGATTCCAAAGCACCAACAGTAATTGTAAAAGGCAAAGGCGATTATTCTGGCTCAAAGAAAGCCACTTTTAACATTACAAAAATACAGCTAACTGAGCAGGAAAATCTAAAAGCAGCGAAAATATATCCAATAGGCATAAAATACTCGCCTATTGTCACAGCAAACGGAAATATTCTAAAGTCAGGTACTGACTACAAGCTGATTTATAAAGATGCCACAGGTACTACGTTAAAAAAACAGCCCACAAAGGCAGGAGATTATCAACTAAACATCACAGGAAAAGGAAATTGTGAAGGTGAGATTATTTTTTCATATGCTGTTTCCGAATCCGGCGGCGCCAATGCAATTAGCAAAGGAACTGCCACCATTGCCAATTATATTTATGGCAGTGAAGAACCCGAAGTAACATTATCCGTAGATGGAAAAACATTGACACGCGATACCGATTATCTTGTCAGCTTTGCCAATACCTATAAAAAAGGCACCGCAACAGCTACTTTTATTGGAATCGGCAACTATACAGGCACAATCAAAAAGAACTTCAAAGTGCAGCCAGCGGAAATCCGGCCCGATGATATTGCTGCAGCAAAGACAGCATCTTACGAAAAAGGCGGTGCAAAGGCAGAAGTATCCGTTACTGTCAATGGCACGGAGTTGGTTTTGGGTACCGATTATACAGCGACCTATAAGAAAAATACCAAACTCGGAACGGCCAGCGTTGTTATTAAAGGAAAAGGAAATTACACAGGAAGTCAGACGAAAGAGTTTAAAGTTGAGCCAAAATCCCTGACAGCAGACGGCGTAAAAATTTATGTGTCTGATGTGCTAACTGGAAAGAAACCAACAATTACACTCTACGATACCAATGGAAAAAAACTAACGGCAAACAGCGATTAT
The DNA here is from genome assembly GCA_009774395.1 of Lachnospiraceae bacterium. Lineage (GTDB taxonomy): Bacteria > Bacillota > Clostridia > Lachnospirales > Lachnospiraceae > COE1. Next base: position 37,936 of record VSNQ01000004.1, on the reverse strand, counting down.
AAAGCAGAAATTGACAAAGCAGCACATCAAGTAACAATATCTGCTGGCAAAAATGGATTGTATAAAACAGAAACGCCTATCACAATTTCCTATCAAGAACTGGAAAAAGGAAAACAGGTGACTTCTGTTGCACTAAACAAAAAGTCCAATACGCTGCCCAAATATTTTGAATACACAGGCAAAGAAGTTGTATTGGAAAAGGAGTGGCTGACTGTTAAAGCCGGAAAAAATATACTGAAAAGTGATGAATTTGAGATACTCGGCTATGTAAACAATACAAAAAAAGGCACGGCAACAGTTATTATTAAGGGCTGTAATGGATATGGAGGTATTAAAATGCTGAACTTTAAAATAAAGGCAAGAGGTCTGTTCTAAAGAACGATATTTGTTGTTGTGCTGATACAGATCGGCAGGAATTGTTTCAACATAATATTACATTTGGAATGCAGAAGGGCGTCTATTATAAAAGGACGCCTTATTCTGTGCCAGATATATAAAAGTGATCAGGAATGGAATAAACAATAATATAGTTCAAGACTATTTTTGATGCGGCGAAACAGCTATATTGTCATATATGTCTTGGTATGCTATGATAAGGGTAAATAAAATTCGAAAGGAAATAAAAATATTGGTAAAGAATCAAGATAAAGCAGTAGATAATAAACAGCAGGTTGAAGATAAAGTAATGAAGCGTACAATAAAGGACAGTGTTTTTACAAATTTATTTCAGGATAAAAAGTATCTGATACAACTATATAGAGCACTGCATCCAAAGGATATAGATGTAACAGAAGATGACCTGACGAATATTACCATTAAAAATATTCTTACAGATGGCATCTACAATGATCTGGGTTTCGCTGTCGGAGATAAATTTATTATAATGGTAGAATGCCAGTCAACGTGGACAATGAATATTATAATCAGGGTGTTAATGTATCTTGTACAGTCATGGATTGATTACTTTGAGCGTACCAACCAGAATCTGTATAAAAGCAAAAAGGTTAAGATGCCAGTTCCAGAGTTGTACGTCATTTATACAGGCGAGAGAAAAACAAAACCAAGACAGATATCATTATCTAAAGAATTTTTTGATGGAAAGAGATGCTGTATTGATGTAAAGGTAAAAATGATATATGATGGTAAAAAGGGCAATATTATAAACCAGTATGTAACATTCACAAAAATATGCAATGAACAAGTGACTTTGTATGGAAGAACAAAAAAAGCAATTTTAGAAACAATTCGTATCTGTAAGGATAAAAATGTGCTGAAAGAGTATTTGAAGAGCAGGGAAAGAGAGGTTGTTGATATTATGATGGCATTGTATGATGAAGAGGAGATTATGCGTTCCTATATCAAAAGTGAAGTACAAGAAGGAATACAGGAGGGAATACAAGAAGCCGTTCAAGAGGCGGTACAAGAAGCCGTTCAAGTGGCAGTACAAGAAGCTGTTCAAGTGGCAGTACAAGAGGCAGTACGTAAGACAAAACAGGAAGAAAGAAAAGAAGCAAACATTGCATCAGCAAAACGTATGTTAAAAAGGGGGAAATTGTCAATTGAAGAAATTGCGGAAGATACGAATCTTTCATTAGAAACTGTAGTTGAACTGCAAAGGCAGAAAGAATTATAGTTTGTATAAGCAATTGTGTTAACTTCTGCATGGTTTGATGTTTCAGTAAAAAATATTATGTTAATTGATGATAGCGGCAATCTCTTGTTGTCTTATACTGGATATGTATTGATGCAAAATGAAATGTCTTTAACAGATATCAGTAATGTAAATCCTAGAAAATGCGCAATCGTTCATCTATTTTCAAAACATTTGTGCAATAGAAAAATAAAATCCGAGGCTGTCGCAATAAGCTTTGATAATACAAGATATTGTATAAAACACAGCATGGTATTATGCTATTTTGTATACATTTTTCATAATGCGACAGCCCCTGGTTCACTGTTTCAGCCCAAATTTAGCGTCTACTGCAAAATCCAGTTCATGATTCAATCTTGCGTACTGCCCGCAGTACCTCATACCCAATGACTTCCGGATAATGTCTTTGGTAATCCGGGCAGACTTCATGATTCCATGTATACCCTTTTGACTTTGGATCAAAATTCCACGCTAAGTTTTCCACGCGTGACATCACTTCCCCGCAGTCTTTAAGATAGTCAAATGGTGGATGAAAAAATACCATATAATCACTGGCAGGGATTGTTTTGATTGTAAAGCCTTTCGGAATTTCTCCACGATAATCGGCATCAACACCAAAGCCATAAAAATAACCTTTTTTACCATTTTCATAAAACCAGCCGGCTGTATGTCCCGTAACAATTGGATGATAAACATGGCTCATGCTGTCAATGAATCCGCATACGGAATCACAGTCATGTTTTTTCCAGAAATCACAATAATTGTCAACGGTGATATCCCAGATACCAATATACTTGTGCGCTGGAATATGTTCCATTTTCATGTTAGGTTGTGTTAATATTGTATTACGCATAATTCTCTCTCCTTTACAATTGAAATGTTCGGGAAAAAGTACTACTTGCCGGATAGACATTGGTATAGGAACAGGTTTTCTCCGATATGCTGACGGGGTGCACCCATAAGCATTCACAAATGCCCTCGTCAGGGCTTCGTGTGAGGAATAGCCATATTTGACTGCGATATCTAAAAGTTTCTGGTCAGTGTCCCGTATTTCCAGTGTTGCTCTGGCAAGTTTTCTGCCCGCGATATATTCCCGAATCGTCATGCCAGAAATTTCATGGAAACATTTGGAACAATAGTATGGAGAATATCCAATCTGCTTTGAAAGTGTAAGCAGTGACGGATTTTCCGCCAGATTGTCCTCTATCCAGTCAATAATTTTTTGAACCGCTTCATTCCATTCGTACAAGTTTTTCTCCTTCCCTTGGTTTGGAACTGTCAATCATTAACAATTCGTTTATAGAAATAATTGATATCATAAGATTACCATAAATATTTATAAAAATACTTGATATAAGTTGCAAAGATGATAATATGATTATAGCTGAATTTTTTTATTATGCGAAGTATCAAAAAGACTGACGCTAAGTATAACAATATGCACACAGCCACACAAAAGAAAATTGACGCTTTGCGGCGTGCGGCTGGCGCAACTGAACGGCAAATTTTTTTCGTTCAGTAGATAAAAATTTGGAATGCATTGGGTGATTTCAATGATAAAACGGCTGCAAAGTGCGGCGAAGAGAAAGGTATGGTGTTTCCTATGAAAGAAAAAATTGACCGTTTTATGATCGGAAGATATGGAAATGATCAACTAAATCGTTTACTAATAATATTAGCGCTCGTCTGCTGTATCTTGTCATTTTTGGGCAGTACAGTGCTGCATACGGGAAGTCAGTCGGTGGGAATCACAATCGGGATTCTAGCGCTTGCCTATGCGTATTTTAGAATGTTTTCCAGAAATATTTATAAAAGAAGCGCTGAAAATGCAGCATATTTACGCGTAACAAGCCAACTGCGGCAGGCAGTGATTCGTTGGAAATACAAGGTAAAACAGTATCAAACATACCATATTTACCGTTGCTCCTCCTGCAGTCAGAAAATCCGTATTCCTAGAGGAAAAGGCAAGATTGAAATTACCTGCCCAAAATGTGGCAACAAATTTATTAAGAGGAGTTAAGGGCTGTAGAATGAAATACATTTTTTTAAAGTGTGTGTTGAATGCACTTTTAAAGGATAATTGGAGGTTTATGAGTTGTGGATAGGGGGATAAAATGAAAAATATATTTTATAAGAGATTAGTTATGACAGCAGTGTCATTTAGTGCGGCTGGACTTTGTATGACTTTGTTCGCAGGATGTAGTGCAAAGACATCAGACGCAAGCCAATCAACAGCAGCATTTTTGCAGGAAGAACAGCAATCGGAAAAAGCGGACTTGGAAACGGCAGAATTAGAAAAAGCAGAGTTAGAAACAATAGAGTCGGAAAGTGCGCATTCAAGTGAAGCGAATTTAAAAGAATCCGATATAAGTAAGTCTGATGCAGATAACCCCGATACAAATAAACCTGATGCAGATAAAGCCAACGCAAATAAATCTGATGTAAATAAAAATGATACAAGTAAAGCCGATACAAATAAACCTGATGTAGATAAAGCCAATACAAGTACAGCAGAACCGCAGGCATCAAATCAAGATTCACCGTCTTCGCAGGCAAAAGCAGTCGATGCGGCAGAAACAATAATAAGCGAAGACAGTGTGGAGCAAAATAGTAGTAACGAAAGAAAAGCAGCGTTTATTTCCGCATTGGAGGGCATTTGCCGTAATCAAGTGTTTCCTGACGGTAGAGAATTTCAATATGATGCATCTACCAATGGGGAGGGGAATCAATTTGCCATATATGATATTGATTTTGACGGAAAAGAGGAGTTGATTATCCAACATACGACAGCCGCTGTGGCGGGAATGGTAGAGGTAATTTACGATTATGACAGCAAGACGAAATTATTAAAAGAGGAATTGAGAAGTTTTCCATCGCTGACTTACTATAATAATGGCATTGTGTCGGCAGATTGGTCGCATAATCAAGGTTTGGCGGGGCTTGGAGATTTCTGGCCGTATACGTTATATCAGTATAAACAAGAATCGGATACATATATTGAGATTGCTTCCGTAGATGCATGGAACAAGGAACGGGCAGATGAGGACTATGAGGGCAATCCATTTCCAGATGAACTGGATATAGACGGCGATGGGTTTATTTATTTTGTTACAGCAGAAGGGACATACGCACAAAATACTGTTGTAGATGGGGAAGAATATGAACGCTGGCGCAGTTCTCTACTAGGAAATGCGAAAAAGATGGAAGTTCCATATCAGACATTGAAATAAGGCTACCGCAATCCCACTGGCTTTAGACGGTGGGTTAAGGTAGCCAAAAGTGGCAGCTTGTGTTATACTTACGTCATGGGAATCAAAAAACAGACATAAGTATTTATTACAATATCATATTATTTTTGTATGTAAGAAAATCAAGGTTAGATAGAAGGTGACAATCAATGTTAAAAGCATATAAGTACAGAATATATCCTAATAATGAGCAGAAAGTACAGCTTGCCAAGACATTTGGCTGTTGTCGTTTTGTGTATAATCAGACACTTTTATACCGGAAAGAAACATATGAGAAAGAAAAGAAATCTGTCAGCAAAACAGACTGCAATAATTACTGTAACAGGGAATTAAAGAAAAAATATGAATGGCTGAAAGAAGTAGATAAATTTGCTCTTACAAACGCTATTTATAACATGGATTCTGCATATCAGAAATTTTTTAAGGAACATACGGGATATCCGAAATTCAAAAGCAAACACGACAGCCATAAATCTTACACCACCAATTTCACGAATGGAAATATAAAGGTATATTTTGAGAACGGAAAAATAAAGCTTCCAAAACTAAAAGAGGTAAAGACAAAACTGCATAGAAAATTTGATGGTCAGATAAAATCAGCCACAATTTCTCAAGTACCAAGTGGAAAATATTACGTGTCAATACTTGTGGAAACAGAACATGAAGAACTGCCGCAAACAGGCAAAAATATAGGTTTAGATTTAGGCATAAAAGATTTATGTATTACGTCGAATGGAGAAAAGTATGAAAATCCAAAGATAATGAAAAGATATGAGAAAAAACTTGCAAAACTGCAAAGACAGTTAACGCATAAAGAAAAAAGAAGCAGAAATTATTATAAGCAAAAAAAGAAAATAGCCAGCTGCCATGAGAAGATAACAAATACCAGAAAAGATTATCTGCATAAAGTTACCCATGAGATTATCAGCGAAAACCAAGTGATAGTTTCAGAGAACTTACAGATAAAAAATATGGTAAAAAATCATCATTTGGCAAAATTAATATCAGATGTATCGTGGTACGAATTAACAAGACAGTTAGAATATAAGGCGGCGTGGAATGGAAGACAGTACATCAAAATAGATTCATTCTATGCAAGCAGCCAGATATGCGCAGCCTGTGGGTATCAGAATACAGACATAAAAGATTTATCCATAAGGGAATGGATATGCCCAAAGTGCAGATCGAAACATGATAGAGACATCAATGCTGCAAAGAATATATTGGCAGAAGGTCTGCGACAAACAGCATAAAAGAAGAAACATAAATAGGGATGGTTCAGCCCGAATTAACGCTTGTGGAGATAGTAGTTAAGCCGGACATGTCCGGCTTTGAGGTCGATGAAGCAGGAAGCCCATTGGCTTTAGACAATGGGTAGTTCACTGAGGATAATGTTCGCAGTTTGCAATAAATAATCCCTTCAGGCTTTTGCCTGTCCGACATCATAAATAAAAAAAGAAACGAGTACCCCGCTTGAGCCATAGGCTGTACAGTTAAAAACTCATTTCTTGCTTTCATTATATGATAGAAAGGAAAAAAGTCAAGAAAAATGTATAACGAAATTGATTTAGATAAAATAGATGTAACTTTAGAACCGCCTACAGAGGAACCTGCCCGCCAATATTATTTTATGGCAAAATGCCGCGAGTGGGTTCGAGTGTTTGAACAAAAAAACGGATGCTTTCCGACCGCTTCCATTCAGACTTTTGGCTGTCAAATGAATGCAAAGGACAGTGAAAAAATTGCTGGTATTATAAAGAAAATCGGCTTTGCGGTGATTGAGGAAGAATCTGCAGACTTTGTTTTATACAATACCTGCACAGTGCGTGATAATGCAAACCAGCGCGTTTACGGCAGACTGGGACTTATGAACAGCATGAAAAAGAAAAATCCCAATAAAAAAGTTGCGCTGTGTGGCTGTATGATGCAGGAACCATCTGTAATTGAGAAAATTCAAAAAAGCTATTCTTTTGTGGATTTAATTTTTGGAACGCACAATATTTACAAATTCGCGGAACTGTTTTTTACGATGTATCAATCGGAACGCATGGTGATTGATATATGGAAAGAATCTGATAAAATTGTAGAGGATTTGCCGGCAGAGCGGAAGTATCCGTTTAAATCAGGGGTTAATATTATGTATGGCTGTAATAATTTTTGCAGTTATTGTATTGTGCCCTATGTGCGCGGACGGGAGCGCAGCCGCAATCCGCGGGATATTATTCGGGAAATTGAACGGTTGGTTTCGGAGGGTGTTGTGGAGGTTATGCTGTTAGGGCAGAACGTCAATTCTTATGGAAAAAATCTTGAAGAGCCAATAAGCTTTGCGCAGCTTTTGCAAGAGGTGGAACAGATAGAGGGGCTGGAACGAATACGGTTTATGACCTCACATCCAAAAGATTTGTCGGACGATTTAATAGAAGTAATGAAAAATTCCAAGAAAATCTGCCGTCATCTGCATTTACCATTACAGGCAGGATCTACAAGAATATTAAAGGCAATGAACAGAAGTTATACCAAGGAGCAGTATTTGGCGCTTGCGCATAAAATCAGACAGGAAATACCAGATATTTCGCTGACTACGGATATTATTGTGGGATTTCCGGGGGAAACGGCGGAGGATGTGGAGGAAACGATTGCGGTGGTGCGCAAGGTGCAGTATGACAATGCATTTACGTTTATTTATTCAAAGCGCACAGGAACACCTGCTGCTGCAATGCCCAATCCTACAAGTGATGAAGAGATTAAGGCGAATTTTGATAGACTGCTAAAAGTTGTGCAGGAAACCGCAAGGAGTCGTGTAGGAAGGCTGAAAGGAGAAGTGCACCGTGTTCTTGTGGAAGAAATCAATGAACATGACGCTTCGCTTGTAACAGGCAGATTATCAAATAATACAATTGTGCACTTTAAGGGAGAGCCTTCTTTAATTGGAACGCTTGTGGACGTTAAATTAACCGAAGCACATGGATTTTATTATATTGGTGAGCAGGTGGCGCTACAGTAAGGCGGTGATTGCGATTTTTAATAGATAAAGTAATATTTTGTATAATCAAAGCTTATTGCGACAGCCCCACAAGAAAGCATAGTGATTAAGATGTATCAATAAATGCAGTTGCTAATGAAACGGGCTTACCTACACCCCGCAAGAAAGCATAGTGATTAAGACGTATCAAGCCATATTATATGGATTTGCTATCACAAAATGATTTTGCATGAATTTTTCTGGTTACTGGAACGGAATGAACAGTAATATATTACAGCAAAAAGTTTAAGAATTATAGAACTTTTCCTTGAAAAAAATAAAAATTCGTACTATTATTTAATAGGCTTTTCTTAAAATATTTATATTATTTTAAGAATATATACGGACGAACGTTAAAGTTGCTATATCCAAAAACGATTTGATTTTTCTTTCTACACAAAATATATTGTTCGCTAAGGCAAGAGAGGGGATGTAGAAACTGGAAAAACTTAACGTTTTTCAGTATAATAACGCCGACTTACGAACGTAATTATCTGAAATAATATGATAAAACTTATTGTTCGTGGGTATAAAAGTGATAATTTTGGGAGGAGATTTTATGGAAAAGTTAAAACCAAAGCTGTTTTCCGTAATGAAAACGTACACAAAAGAACAGTTTGTAAAAGATGTGATTGCGGGAATTATTGTTGCAATTATTGCGCTGCCATTATCGATTGCGCTTGCACTTGCGTCGGGAGTGGGGCCTGAGCAGGGTATTTATACAGCAATTGTTGCAGGATTTTTAATTTCCTTTTTGGGTGGCAGCCGTGTGCAGATTGCGGGGCCGACAGCGGCGTTTGCAACGATTGTTGCGGGAATTGTTGCGCAGAAGGGAATGGATGGGCTGATTCTTGCCACTGTTCTTGCAGGAATTATTTTGGTTGCAATGGGATTTTTGCGGCTGGGAAATTTAATTAAGTATATCCCTTATACGATAACAACAGGCTTTACGGCGGGAATTGCGGTAACGATTGCGATTGGTCAAGTAAAAGATTTTCTGGGTTTGACTTATCCGGCTGGAACAGTGACGATTGAAACAATGGAAAAGCTGGAAGCTGTCGTGAAAAATATTGCTTCTATCAATTGGCAGGCGCTGATTGTTGGTATCGTTTGCCTTGCAATTTTAATTGTATGGCCATATATCAATAAAACGATTCCGGGTTCGCTGATTGCGGTAATTGTGGGAATTTTAATGGTGCAGTTTTTACATATGAATGTCAATACAATCGGTGATTTATATACAATCAGCAACCAATTGCCGCACTTTCATATGCCGTCATTTTCATTGGCGGATGTGAAAGGAATTTTTCCAGATGCCTTTACGATTGCGATTTTGGCAGCGATTGAATCCCTGCTTTCCTGTGTGGTGGCGGATAGCATGATTAACTCGAAGCATCGTTCTAATATGGAACTGATTGCACAGGGAATCGGAAATATTGGTTCAGCTTTGTTTGGCGGGATTCCAGCAACGGGGGCAATTGCCAGAACGGCAGCAAATATCAAGAACGGCGGACGCACACCGATTGCGGGTATGGTACATGCAATTGTACTGGTGTTGATTTTGGTTGTGCTAATGCCTTATGCTGCACTGATTCCTATGCCTTGTATCGCTGCAATATTATTTATGGTTGCCTATAATATGTGCGGTTGGAGAACGTTTGTAGGTTTATGCAAGTCTTCGCCCAAAAGCGATATTATTGTGTTAGTGGTTACATTTGTGCTGACGGTAGTATTTGATCTTGTGGTAGCGATTGAGGCTGGAATTTTGCTTGCGGCGATTTTATTTATGAAACGTATGAGTGATGTGACGGAGGTAGAGGGCTGGAAAATGGATGATGAGGATGATCCGGACAGTATCTCGTTAAGAACGGTTTCGGAACATACACTTGTCTATGAAATTACTGGACCGATGTTTTTTGCGGCAGCAGATAAAATTTTGAATATTTCTGTAAATGATAATACGAAATGTTTAATTTTGCGTATGCGAAGTGTGAATGCGATTGATGCGACAGCAATGCATTCGTTAGAGCAGCTTTATGAAAAGTATGAGGGGAAAGGGATTAAGATAATTCTTTCTCACGTAAACGAGCAGCCAAAAAGTGTGATGGACAAAGCGGGATTTACAAAGCAGATAGGAGAAAAGAATTTCTGTTCACATATTGATAAAGCTCTGGAAAGGGCGAAAGAACTGGCGAAAATGTGATAAAATTTAACAATTTTCTCTTTGAAATTTTCGCTTCTTTATGCTAAAATATTGGGGAATAAAAACGGGCAAACGGTTTTTCTTTGCCCGTTTTTATATGCACACGCCGATGCAGAGGAAATATGCCATTGCATGGCGTATCGGCGGCGCACGAGTAGTGAAAATGAATCTTCTTTACTCGATTGCGCAGCTCCATGCAGAGGAAGTATGCCGCAAAAGCGGCGCAGGGGCGCGCAGCGAGTAGTGGAGAAGGATATGAGATGTGTATGCGCACAGGCATTTATAGGAAATATGATTCGTGCAGGCAAAGGGAAAAGATACCCTCGGCTCGCTTGTGTAAGTCTTGCGCATTTGTTTTTGGATATTTAGGAACGGTTCAGAAATTAAAGTGGATTATACTAGTATAATCCGCGCGAAATAACCTTATGTTTCGCTTGCCTATTTTCCTGATAGCACTACTCCACAAGCCTCAGCGTAGCCACCGCTACGCCTTCGTTTGTGAAGCAGTACTCTCAGAAAAATATTCTGCGCCAAACATTAAGGTATTTAGCGTGGATTATACTAGGACTTTGCACTATGCTGCAAAGTCCGTAAGAAATCGTAGTGATTGAGATGTACCAAGCCAAGCCACCACGAAGTGGTTTTCACGAAGTGGTTTTCACGAAGTGGTTTTGCATGGCTTGATGTGTTCTTTAAAGCGAAATTAACAATATACAAGAAAGGCAAGGTTAAACAATATGGCAGGATTAACGCCGATGATGCAGCAGTATGTGGAAACAAAGAAGCAATACAAGGATTGTATCCTTTTTTACAGGCTTGGTGATTTTTATGAAATGTTTTTTGAGGATGCAAAGCTGGTGTCACAAGAATTAGAACTGACGCTGACGGGGAAGGACTGCGGTTTGGAGGAGCGTGCGCCGATGTGCGGTGTTCCGTATCATGCGTTGGATACTTATTTAACTAGGCTGGTTTCTAGGGGATATAAAGTTGCAATCTGTGAACAGGTAGAGGACGCGAAACTTGCAAAGGGACTGGTAAAACGAGATGTAACGAGAATTGTTACACCAGGAACAAATTTGAATTTACAATCGTTGGAGGAGTCAAAAAATAACTTTTTGATGTGCATAGCGTTTTTTCAGAATAAAATCGGTGTTTCGATTGCGGATGTTACTACGGGTGATTTTTATATGACCGAGGTGGACGGGCTGACAAAGCTTGCTGACGAGATTTTTAAATATATGCCAGCGGAAATTATCTGCAATGATGCCTTTTTAATGTGTGGTTTTGACCTTGATGATTTAAAAAACCGCCTGAAAATATCGGTGTACGCTTTGGAACCTTGGTATTTTGATGATGATGGCTGCCGCAAATGTTTAATGGAGCATTTTAAGGTAAAAACGCTTGCTGGTATGGGATTGGAGGATTTTCCAACAGGTTTGATTTCAGCGGGAGCGGCAATGCGTTACTTGTTAGATACACAGAAAACACAGCTTGCGCATATTACACATATTACACCATATTTGACAAGCCGTTTTATGTTGTTGGATAGTTCGACAAGGCGGAACTTGGAATTAACAGAAACGCTGCGGGAAAAGCAGAAGCGCGGTTCACTTTTATGGGTGCTGGACAAAACAAAAACGGCAATGGGAGCCAGACAGCTTCGCAACGATATTGAACAGCCGCTTATTTATATGGATGCGATTCAGGATAGATTGGATGCGATTGAGCAGCTTTGCCAAAATACGGTTGCAAGAGATGAGATACGGGAATACTTAAATCCGATTTATGATATGGAGCGCTTGCTTGGAAAAGTTAGTTATAAAACGGCAAATCCAAGAGATTTAACTTCTTTTGCAAATTCAATGGAAATGCTTCCACATATTAAAACGGTACTGAGAGAGATGGATGCCAAACTTTTGCGAGAAATTGAGGAGCAGATTGATGGTTTGGAAGATTTATATGAAATGATACTAAAATCTATCTGCGATGACCCGCCAATTGTAATTCGCGAGGGCGGGATTATTAAAGAAGGGTATGACGCGGATATCGATCGTCTGCGCGCTGCCAAGACAAATGGAAAAAATTGGCTTGCCAAGCTGGAGGAGGATGACAGAGAACGGACAGGCATTAAGAATCTCAAGATTAAGTACAATAAAGTGTTTGGCTATTATTTTGAAGTGACTAATTCCTTTAAAAACCTTGTGCCGCCGGATTATGTCAGGAAGCAGACACTTGTCAATGCAGAGCGATATACAACGGCGAAATTAAAGGAATTGGAGGATACGATTTTAAATGCAGAAGATAAGCTTAATACCTTAGAGTATGATATGTTTTGCAAAATCAGGGACGATATTGCCAGTCAGTTGGAGCGGATTCAACGGACGGCAAAAGCAATTGCGCGTTTAGATGTATTTGCATCGCTTTCGGTGGTAGCAGAGCAGAACCATTATGTCAGACCTACACTCAATGATAAAGGAATGATTGATATTAAAGATGGTCGGCATCCCGTTGTCGAGAAGATGATAGATCACGATATGTTTGTCGGCAATGACACTTATTTAAATAATGGAAAGCATTGTATTTCTGTAATTACAGGCCCGAATATGGCAGGAAAATCCACATATATGCGCCAGTCCGCATTAATTGTTTTAATGGCGCAGCTTGGCAGTTTTGTTCCGGCAAAAAGCGCAAATATTGGGATTGTGGACAGAATTTTTACCCGTGTAGGCGCTTCGGATGATCTTGCAAGCGGTCAAAGCACATTTATGGTAGAGATGAATGAAGTCGCAAATATTCTGCGCAATGCTACATCGAACAGCCTTTTGGTGCTTGATGAAATTGGACGTGGAACATCTACGTTTGACGGATTAAGTATTGCATGGGCTGTGATTGAGCATATTAGCAATCCTAAGATTCTGGGGGCTAAAACATTGTTTGCAACACATTATCATGAGCTGACGGAATTAGAAGGAAAAATGAACAACGTAAATAATTACTGCATTGCTGTTAAGGAAAAGGGCGACGATATTGTATTTCTGCGCAAAATTATTAAAGGCGGCGCTGACAGAAGCTATGGAATACAAGTGGCAAAACTCGCAGGCGTGCCCGATATGGTAATTGACCGTGCGAAGGAAATTGCGGAACAGTTAAGCGATAATGATATTACGGAGAAAGTGCAGAGCATTTCTGTTGATTTCAAGAGTGAAAAGAAGAAGGTAAAACATTTTGATGAGGTTGATTTAGGGCAAATGTCGCTGTTAGAATCTGTGAAAGATGAGGATATTATTAAAGAGTTAAAAGAAATTGACGTGCAGAATATGACGCCGTTAGATGCGCTAAATACATTGTACCGCTTGCAGAATAAGCTGAAAAATCGGTGGTAATGTGATTTCTTGGTGTAGCGGTTTGTGTGGAGGGATAGAATGGCAAAGATACATATACTGGATAATAGTACCATAGATAAAATAGCAGCAGGTGAAGTGGTTGAGCGTCCGGCAAGCGTTGTAAAAGAACTTGTAGAAAATGCAATGGATGCAGGCGCAAAAGCCGTTACAGTAGAAATTAAAGAGGGCGGTATTGAATTTATCCGTGTAACAGATGACGGTGCAGGCATTGAAAAGGAACAAGTTCGCAATGCTTTTCTAAGACACGCTACCAGCAAAATTGACACGGCTGCGGATTTAATGAGCCTTCACAGCATGGGATTCCGCGGAGAAGCGCTTTCAAGTATTGCAGCAGTGGCGAAAATAGAGATAATCACCAAAACAAAAGATTCTATGATAGGTACCCGCTATGCGCTTGAGGGCGCAGAAGAAACAGCATTTGAGGAGGTCGGCGCACCGGATGGAACGACTTTTATTGTAAGAAACTTATTTTTCAATACACCTGTTCGGCGAAAATTTTTAAAAACCGCAATGACAGAAGGCAGTTATATTACGGATTTATTGGAACATATGGCATTATCGCGTCCAGAGATTTCTTTTAAATATGTTATGAATGGACAAACGAAATTCTTTACTAACGGCGACGGTGATTTAAGAGCTGTGATTTACCGTATTTTTGGCAGAGAAATTACTAATGAAATGATGGAGTTTCAAGTAACAGAAAAAGATATTACATTGTCTGGCTATCTGGGAAAGCCTATGTTAAACCGTGCCAATAGAAACTATGAAAATTACTTTGTAAATAACCGATATATAAAAAGCAAAATTATAGCGAAAGCGATTGAGGAGGGTTATCAGTCATATATGATGCAGCATCGGTATCCTTTCTGCGTAATACATATAATAGTGCCAACGGAGAATGTTGATGTAAATGTGCATCCTACGAAAATGGAAGTTCGTTTTTCTAATCAAAATAGCTTGTATAAATTAATTGCCGACAATATTTCAGATTTTTTGGCACAGCAGGAAATGATACCCAAGGCAACAATCGGACGCGAAGAAAAGCTGTCGAAAGTAGACAAGACAGCACCGAAACAACAGCCGCCTGAACCCTTTGAAAAACAGCGAAGACAGGAAGCTTCAACGGATTTGCCTTCCAATGCTTTTACTCCCAATATGTCGGTTTCAAATAGGTTAGTCCCAAATATTTTAATGGAAGATATTCATTACGGAACAAATAATAATAATGTTTATAAAACATTAAGTAATCAGGCGACGAAAAACGACACAAGTGCCATATATCCTAGCGAAAACAAAAATAATAAAAATAATATTTCAGACAAATCAGCACAAGCATTATATCCTCCAATAAATACTGCGAAAGCAACGGGAACGGTTATAGAGAATAAAAATATGGAGGGTTCTGCTGCGGAGGGATTTTTTGAGGATAACCGTATTAATAATACTGCACAAAGCCATATTGTTCAAAATCATTCGGAGCATAATAATGTTGCCAGCCCATCGGTGCAAAATATGGTAACGGAAACGAGGCAGATTAATTTTTTTGATGAAAAGCTGTTAACACGTCAGGCAAAACAAGAGTATCGGATAGTAGGGCAGGTTTTTGATACTTATTGGATTGTAGAATATCGGGATAAAATGCTAATGATTGATCAGCACGCTGCCCACGAAAAAGTAAAGTATGAACATATTTTAAAGAAAGTTGAAACCAATGAAGTTTATACGCAGGTATTAACGCCACCGGTAATTATAAACGTTACACCAAAAGAGGCGGATTTAATTCAAAATTATCAAAATTACTTCGAGGAACTTGGATTTCAAATTGAGGATTTTGGTATAAATGCATATGCAATCCGTGGGGTGCCATATGACCTGTTTAGCTTCCATATTAAAGATTTGTTTGAAGAAATCTTAACCCAAATGCTGGAAAGCCCAATAAAAGGTCTGCCACAGATTATCCGTGAAAAAATTGCATCTATGGCGTGTAAGGCAGCCGTTAAAGGGAATAACTCACTTACATTGAAAGAAGCGGATATGCTGATTGAACAGCTATTAGAACTTGACAACCCCTATAACTGTCCCCATGGAAGGCCTACAATTATTGCAATGACGAAGTATGAGATAGAGAAGAAGTTTAAGAGGATTGTGTAAAGAGGAGAGGAGTATGCTTTAATTTGTGTTTTTTGTGTGGAAGGGGGTAGGGAGGATTTTGGGGGGAGATTTGTATATTAAATTGGTATTTGTGATTCAATCACGCGCCTTATGGGGCGTGATTGTGTATTCTGTGAGACAGAATAAGAATATAATAATGATGATTTAAATTTTCGCTCCTATATGGAAAGCGATATTTCTGTTTCTGCTTTTAAGTACCCATGTACGAGATTATAACTTACGTACCCCGCATGGAGTGTGATCTTATATCGTGGAATCATAGAAAGCCTTGTATGATATTTCAACTCACACCCCCCACGCGGAATGCGACGGGCTAGAGCAGCTAGAGGCGCAGGGCTATATGTTATTTCAACTCACGCACCCTACGCGGAGTGCGACTGCTGGATTGGTTGTTTGTTGATGGGTTATGGGATTTCAACTCACGCACCCCACGCGGAGTGCGACTTGTTGAGATTGGTGGCGATACACAGGGATTAGAAATTTCAACTCACGCACCCCACGCGGAGTGCGACGTATATAGATTTCAGAATACCCATTATCGCAGACGATTTCAACTCACGCACCCCACGCGGAGTGCGACATTACAGGTCTCAGACGGGGAGTTTGAAAATGACATTTCAACTCACGCACCCCACGCGGAGTGCGACTTCAAACTTTTTCGTTGACACACCTTTTAAATCTTTATTTCAACTCACGCACCCCACGCGGAGTGCGACATGGCGTGATTGTGGAAAAAACCATAGAACCAATTTCAACTCACGCACCCCACGCGGAGTGCGACTTGGAGCGTTTGTCTATTTGTGGAACAACTGCGAGATTTCAACTCACGCACCCCACGCGGAGTGCGACCGGGTATTTGATACAAAAATACGTCATTGCACCAATTTCAACTCACGCACCCCACGCGGAGTGCGACGAAAGATTATCGTCCATCGTGAAATGCAGATATACATTTCAACTCACGCACCCCACGCGGAGTGCGACGATTTAAAATTTTTGATTGTTCCCGAACTGCACAATTTCAACTCACGCACCCCACGCGGAGTGCGACAAACTATGCAACACGAAATGCAACACGAAATAAAATTTCAACTCACGCACCCCACGCGGAGTGCGACCGAACACAGGCACAGCTGGATATTATAAACAAGAAAATTTCAACTCACGCACCCCACGCGGAGTGCGACCAAATTACAGATGATATTACACAGACGGGTGATATTTCAACTCACGCACCCCACGCGGAGTGCGACAACGTCGCGATACTCACTATCTGCCAACTTGTTATTTCAACTCACGCACCCCACGCGGAGTGCGACACAAACAACCGCACAGACAATATGGGACGGTACGATTTCAACTCACGCACCCCACGCGGAGTGCGACAAACCCCACGTATATGGATATTATTAACAATGCGCATTTCAACTCACGCACCCCACGCGGAGTGCGACATGTCATACAAAATTGTAGTATATAGTTTTGAAATTTCAACTCACGCACCCCACGCGGAGTGCGACAGTGCAAAAATATTTTAACGGCAAAACTGAATTAATTTCAACTCACGCACCCCACGCGGAGTGCGACACGCGTTATTATCAGGTATTAGCTACATGGCAAATTTCAACTCACGCACCCCACGCGGAGTGCGACTTTATATTTTTATGGGGTGCACGGGGTACGGGAATTTCAACTCACGCACCCCACGCGGAGTGCGACTACATACTAATCTGCAATGGATAGCGGAAAATATGATTTCAACTCACGCACCCCACGCGGAGTGCGACAATGGGCGATACAACGGCGCAACACAAAGAGGAGATATTTCAACTCACGCACCCCACGCGGAGTGCGACGAAGCATGGGCTATGTATGAAAACGAAAACAATATTTCAACTCACGCACCCCACGCGGAGTGCGACCGGTGGTTTTTAATATACAAATTTGCAATGATCAATTTCAACTCACGCACCCCACGCGGAGTGCGACTTTCCGACCGATAAACTGGGAGAAGCTATATCCATTTCAACTCACGCACCCCACGCGGAGTGCGACGCTATGGTAATGGCATTTCTAATCAATGCTCGATTTCAACTCACGCACCCCACGCGGAGTGCGACTCAATTGAATATCTGCCCTCGCCGACTTTATCTTCAATTTCAACTCACGCACCCCACGCGGAGTGCGACGATAAACCATCGTCAATCTCCTTATAATCCTCGCATTTCAACTCACGCACCCCACGCGGAGTGCGACGCCAATGCAGCAGCCAATGCAGCAAGACATTATATTTCAACTCACGCACCCCACGCGGAGTGCGACGTATGGAAAGGAGTGGAAAAAATGGCAAGATTGCATAATTTCAACTCACGCACCCCACGCGGAGTGCGACTACCATTTTAACCTCTGCCGGCAGTCTGTTTAACATTTCAACTCACGCACCCCACGCGGAGTGCGACAGGCATCGAATCTTCTTCATCAATATAATCGTCCATAATTTCAACTCACGCACCCCACGCGGAGTGCGACGTTCATAAACTCTTTCTTGCCTTGGTAATTCAACATTTCAACTCACGCACCCCACGCGGAGTGCGACGGCTCATGCCGAACATTTCCGATGTTTCACGGAAATTTCAACTCACGCACCCCACGCGGAGTGCGACCGCAACATATTGTAGTCCACTATATAGTATCTACTAAATACAAATATAATCTACAATTTTACTATTCTTTTTAATTTAAATTATCACAAATTCATCCTAAAACCCCCTTTATAACGCTTATTTTTTTGCGAACCTCCCTATGTTTTAATATTATCACAGCTTCGCAAAAATAGCATTAACAAATCCTATGTAAAAACAATCGAAAATATGTTCATATTTATCCATATACCTCTAAAAAATCTATTTACAATATCAAGACCCCTTCCGGATTATAAGTTTCTTTAGAACCAAAGTGTTCCACCCTATGTTGCCAGTTATTCCCAAGATAATAAAATCGTAAGCTGTCCTGTTTTGTATCAATTAATTTCATTAGTTTATCTTTCACTTTCAAGAAAGTACCATAATCGGTGTCAATTTCAAAAACGGAATTTTGAACACGCTGCCCATAATTTACACATTCTTTTGCAACTTTGCGCAGACGTGTCTTTCCTTTATCGTCGGTTGTACATACATCATAACTGACTAAAACCATCATAAGCATTTCCTCCTATTTTCCAGACAGCATCAATATTCTGCGATTTCTTTTAAAATCCGCTTTAGATTTGCTGTATACAAACTATTTTTCCAAACAGCATCAATATTCTGCGGTTTCTCCATGCCATCTTGTTTTCTTGGACATATATTTTTTATTTCTGCAGAAAGCATGGATATTCTGTGATTTCTCCGCGAATATATTTTGCAAGCAGTGAGCTTTGGACAAAGGGCAGCAGTCCTATTGGAATTTTTTCTTTTGTGTATGGGTGAAGAATTGTGCTGCGGCGTTTTTCCTGCCAAGCTGTTAATATTTTTTTCTTTCCCTCTTTTGTTAAAAATACAGCGCCACTTTCCTGTGTTTCAAAATCTTTTGCATTTATTTTTCTTAGATTAATCAAAGTTAAAACCAAACGTTCAATAATCGATCTTGATTCTTCAACGAGATCGCAGGCTAAGCTGCTTCTGCCGGAGCGCAGTGCGTGATAAAAGCCATAACAACTATCAAGTCCGACACTTTCCAAAGCAGAAGCGTAAGAACTTGTCATAATTGTATATAAATAGGAGAGCATGGCGTTTACTTTGTCAAGTGGTGGACGTTTCGTCCGATTAACGAGGAAAAAATCTTCCTTTTGCGTTAAGATCAGTTTATCAAAAATACCGAAATATTCTTTTGCGCAATTGCCTTCGATTCCCAAAAGAGAATCTGTGTCTGTAGCTTCGTAAGTGGAGTCTATGCCCTTTTGAAGATATTGAATACATTTGGAAATTTCACCAGTTTCATCTATTTGAGGATTATCCCTAAGCGAGCGTTTTATAAGATAGAGCGTATTATATATCTTAGCGGCGACAGTATTTTGGGCAAGTATAATCGGCGGGGAGGCAAACTGTTCAAACTGTGCCTTCCTAAGAAAAATATTTCCCTTTGTTTTTCCTTGTACGCGTGCGAGAAATTCTCCTTGTGGTGAAATAAAATTTAAGGATATTCCTAAATCAGCACATTTTCCCATAAGAGCGGGAGAGCAACCGAGATAGGAGAAACAGAAAATATCTTCAATATTGATAAAAGGCATACGAAATTTTTCACCTTCTTCATTTTTGCATACGATATTTTCACCATCAAGTGACAGCCACATGGTTTCATCGGTTATATAAAGCGAATTTAATAATTTTCTCATGCGTGGTTCTCCTCTCGTAATAAATTAATTTCTTGTTTCACACAGTAAGCAGTATCTTTTGGAAAACATAAATCTTTCATGGAACAGCCAGAACATTTTTGCCCCTTTTGGCGGGCTGGAATTTTATGCTCGTTTAAAATTTTGCGCATTTGACAGAGCAGCTCTTTTAACGATTTATCATAATGCGCATACATCGTATCAAAGGGCAGTTTGATGCGTTTTTTGATTTCGGAGTAGTAAATAAAACATTCAGCATTGCAGCCCCATATAAAGTCGGCGCAGAGTTTTTGTGCAAAGACTTGTATTGCATCGGTTTCATGATAATCAGACTCTTTTGGCGGTTTTGGTTTGTATTCAATAATTTTCACCAGATAGCGATTAGGAAGCCCTGCAATGACTACACCATCTTTTGCTTTTATAAATTCAATACAATCTGCAACGCCGTATAAATCATATTCCGGCAGATCATTATATAATGTAACAGAACTTCTAACAATCTTATTGCTTGTGGAAAAATTATGGCTGCCGTCATGGACATTTTCGTGCATAATATTTGCTTTTACAACAAAAGCGTTTTCCGTCCAGTCATGATTGATTTCAAGAAGACCCCAACGTCTGGGGCAGTACATATAATGCTGGATTGTGCGGATATTAATTGTAGTATTTTCTGTATTTTTCATAGCTTTTCAATGAATGTAACACCTTCCGGCATGGCAGTGTCTATCGTAATTGTATAATCTGAAAAATTTCTTGGCGTTGTGATATTTTCTTTCTTTACAACTGTAATCTTGTCAAAAAGAGTATGGGAAGGTGCATTACCAAGATGCGATTCATGCTTGAAAATATAAAGTTTTCTCATACACATTTTACCTCTGGCAGCGCTGTGGTCATCTTCAAACATATTTATAATTGCGTTCCAGAGAAGTTCTAAATCACTTTCAGAAAAGCCGGTTACTTTTTGTGCTAGTGATGCGGAGATATAGCCTTCTGCACGGTAGAGCCCATAATAAATAATGCTTTTCTTGCCCATTTCAGAATTGCCGGCATTTTCGCGTGTTTCATTGGTTTTTGCCTGACGGGTAATTGTGATATCCTGTGAAAAGACAGGGTCAATGCTTCGGGCAAAATTAATCTGTACAGGCCCTCTTACGGTGCCGCATTGGTCATCGCCAGTGCTCATTACTGCGCCAAAAGTACGCACATCAAAATAATTTTTGCACATATACTGTTGCGCTTTCAGAACATCATCTTTGTTTTTACCACTTTGTTTTTTCTGTAAGCCTTCCGCTTCATATGCTTCCGCAAATTTCGCATTTAGGTTGCGGTCGTTTTTAATTAGGATATTGTAAAAAGGTTCGCCTTCTTTTGCCAGTTCCACATAGTTTCTAATTTTGCGTTTTAGGCAGACATCTGTTACAATGCCCAGAGCCGTTTCAGGGTCTATTCTTGGCTGATTTCCCGCATCAGGATCACCATTCGGATTTCCGTTTTCAACATCAAATAACATAACAAATTCATAGCGGTTTTTAATTGCGTTTTCCATAGTTTTTTTCTCCTTATATTTTATTTTGCGGCGTTTTTGGTATACAGAACTTGATTTTGCTGATAATATCCCAGTATAAAGCGGCCTTGGTTTTCTAGGCTGAGGGTAGTCGGAAAGGTTGTCCCGATTTCACTGATAATCTCCCCAAGCAGATTTTTATAATAAGTGATAGCTCTATCGTCAAGCTTTTTTAAGTGATGATTGGATAGTGCTACTAATTTCGGAAATACCGCAGCAGGTCTGGAACAGGCGGATGCGAAATAGGAGTCTACAATGGTTGTATTTAGTTTGTTTGGCGCAGAATCAAGCTGCGGAGTATCCGTTTCAGCAAAAGTCTTGGAATTGGAATCTGTGTGATTTCGTTTATAAGAATCCTGCTGAATTTTCTCTAATACTGCAAAAAGCCTTCCGCAGCGGTATGCTGGATTTGTTTCATTTACATCCAATGACATTTTAATGACCTCCTTTTGATTTTTACGAATACGAAATTGTCGATTGATACAGGCTTTAATAATGCCAATACGCGTTGCATTGAATTTAATATAATGTTTGCCTTCTTCATTGTGATCCGTTTTCACACGGCGAATAATGGTGGAAAGCAGTTCTGTTGGATACGCACTTCCATTAAGTGCAGCGCGGATAATTTCCGTTAGAAGCGGCGGTGAAACACGGTCTTTTGTCGATTTTGGTGAAATTAATTCTTTTGTAATATTGCTGAAACGAATAAAACGTTCTTCGCTTCCGGCTGTCGATAGGTCGATTTGATGCTGTGCAATATGTTCCATTAGCTTTCCGAAACTGTTTCGGATAATAAATTTTTGACAGATGCGGGAACTGTTTGGCGTTAAACCAACAATATAAAAATCTGCGTGTTCGTGAAGCCCCAATGCAGCGTAATCAACAGAAACGCCAGTTCTTAGTTTTGCCATAATTTCGCTTAAATTTTTATCTACGTTTACTTTGGGAGAAGTGCTAAGAAAGTTGGAAAAAAAGTCGCATTCTTTGCTGTCATTTTGTTCCAATGCAAAGTAAAGTATCACCATATCACCGATAATCGTAAAATGCTGTGGATTATTGACAAGACTGTTAAAAGCGGATGTATATTTTTTCATGGCGATTTCGGAAATATTGCTGTTATAGGACTGCGTTTTCCAGTAGGATTCATAAGCACTTTCCTTCATTCCCACAAACACGCATCCGGAGGAATTGCCGCCAGGAAATTTTATTTTATCGTGGATTCTTGCGGTCGACAATTCTTTCCCTAATATCGGGCAGACAGCAGTTATTGTGTTTTCTGATTTAGACTGTGCTTCTTTATCGGACAATTGTTTCTGATATTTTTTCTGAAAAGCGGGATCGTCTTGCGGCGATTTTGAGATATCGTTGGCAAGCGCAAAGCAGAAGTAGGAGTTTGTATATTCTTTTCCTAAACCAAGTAAGTGGGGATTTTCAGTTTCCTGTTCTGGATTCCAATTTTCAATAAATTTTTTGTAAGCAGTACAAATCGGTGTGTCTAAATCTTCAAAAAACGCGAGATTTTGTTCAACAAAAGCAGTATGGGATTTTTTTGCTTTGTCTTTTTCATCAGCAGGGGTTAGTGTTCCATTTACGTAATTTAACCCAAAGAGATATAGAGGACGGTGCTCAATAATATTAGAACAGATAGCAGTTTTTTGTGAACGCTCCGGCAGGGCAATTTCCTGTGGAACTTTTTTGGTTTTGTCAGGGAGTTCTGTGATGCTGCCATCTTTGTTTTTTTTAGGTTTCTGCTGGATTGTAATCGTTTTACGATAATCGTTAATTGCAGCAATTTCACCATTTTCTGTAAGTAATACCTGATAGCTTACAGATTGGGCGGCGTATCCGTTTGGCATTGTGCAGGGGGCTTTATCTGCTTGGTAGTCATAGTAGTCGCACAGGGCTTTTATTAACATTTTATCGCCTCCTTGTATTTTTGTACATCAATAATGCCATCCACCAGATAGGGATGATAAAACATAGCGTCTGCTTCATCGGAAAATTTGGGGTTATCCCAATCATTATTAACAGGTTTGCCGCCGTCCTTAAACTGCATACCATACAGCATATATCCTAGATCAATGGTGCCTTTTAAGGTTGGTGAAATTTCCGTATAGTTAAAATCAGAAACAAACTCTATTTTATGGACGCCAAATTCACGGCAGCCAAAATAGGGCTGACGAAAACACTGTCCTTTTTCTAAACGGCGCTTTATAATGTTGTAATGCTTTTCTTCGCATTCGTCCTCTTTGTCTGCACGTAACCCCGTTAACGAAAAGCAAAATTCAATACCATACTTTACATTTTTCAATAGCATACTAGCGCGCTGGCTTCGTTCCTCGGCAGTGTAAATAACAGGAGAAGTACCTCCTTTCATTTGTGATTTAACTTTTGACAACAAGATTTTGTTTTTGACCTCATTGCGACGGATATTGGCGTATTGTATTTCGTTAAATACAATAATCCGTTTTATCTCATATCGTATACAAGGCTTCCAATAGATACATTTTAGGATTCCTTCAATGGCTGATGGGGGCGGAACGTCGTAGCTTACGCGTTCTACTTTACAGTCGGATCTTGTAAAAAGTGCGTAATCCCCCTCAATGGTAATTTTAAATCCATAACTCATAGCGACTCCTTTTAACTTAATTAATGTATAATATAATTATGTGCTTATTGTCAAATAATACCATAATTTGTCTTATGGATCAATATACAAAATTACTAATTTTTTTTTGTGATATTACACAATGGTAAATTTTGAAAAAAGATATTGCAACATAATTAAAATTGGTTAAAATAAAAACATATAAAGTCAGATTTGTAAAAATCTGTGAGTTGAAATAATTATTGTATTATATAAGGAAGAAAGGGAAGCTCCACAGATTTATTTTTGAGGAGCTTTCCTTTGTTAAATTCACGAACGATTCGATTTTCCTATCTACACAGCCCATATTATCTACTTATACAATATGGGCTGTGCAGAAATTGGAAAATCTTATCGGTTGTCAGTATTTGCACACAGCAATTTAGAGGAAGATTGTCAGCATATCTGGAGAGTGCTTGGTGCGTATTCACGTTAAAACTGTATCCAAATACATTGCAACATCCAATCCATATTCTTCATTATAATATTGGTTATTATTTAAGACAAAAACACCTGTATTATAATCTTCAATAATCCCTTTGCGGAATGCCGTTTGAAACTCGCAGTTTTCGCTAAAATTATATTTTAATGGCACAGTATACTGCTGCAGACTTCGCAGAACCGAGTGATCCCCATTTTTTAGGCGTTTAAGAAGTTGATTGCTGGTTTCATCTTGATTGATAACAACACCAATAGAATTATCTTGAATTAACTGAAATTTTTTTGCGAATGTCATAAAGGGGATTTCATCAGGGCGCTCCACGCCATTTGCAATACTATTTTCTTCAATTTTTTCCTTATTAAAATAGAAGATTTCATTATAATACTGTTCAATGCATTCTTTTGCGGTAATATCCGAAAACTGTTCCAAAAGTCGTTTCGTTGTATTGATACGCATATCTTTAGAAGGTGCAAGGTTTTCCTGTTCAAAAATATAAACAGATCCAAAAGCTCGTCTTCCTTCGCGGTTGCATCTTCCCGCTGCCTGTAAAATACTGTCTAACCCGTTTAATTCACGGAAAACTACTGCAAAATCCAAATCAATGCCTGCCTCAATTAAGGAAGTGGAAACTACGGTAATCGGTATTGTGGCTTTTAAGTCGTCTGTTATTTTTTTTATAATTTGTTCCCGATCAACAGGCGTCATCAGTGTGGAAAGGTGGTATTTTTTGCCTGTGATAATTTTGTACAGTTCCCGTGCGGACTTTTTGGAGTTTACAATAATTAAACTATTTGAGCATTGTGCGGCTTTTTCGGCAATTGTTTCATAAGCGCATTTTCCCAGATTTGCAAACTGTACATTTTTAAAGTATGTAAAATCAGAAGTATCCTTGATTAAATGTACAACAGGGCAGTCTGGCGCATAGGCTTCAAATAGTTTGGTGTAATCCGGCATTGTTGCAGACAGGAAAATAGCTTCGGAATTTAGAAATTTTATAATATATCCGACTGCCCTGATACATGGCTGTAAGCATTCGGTTGGAAGGGTGTGAATTTCGTCAAAAACAATTATGGAGTCTGCCATATTGTGCAGTTTCCGCAATGATGATTTCCGATAATGGCATACCGATTCAAAAAATTGCACAGCAGTTGTAATAATCATAGGTGAATCCCAATTTTCACTGGCAAGTTTCAAACGTTCCATAGTGGTTTTGTCCTCGTCACCGTTTGCCGGTTCAAAGGTAAAATTGGAATGATGCTGTAAAATAGGAACAATATCTTTAAAGAGATCGTGGAATTTTTTGGCAGTCTGGTCTATAATACCGGTATATGGTATTACGTAAATAATTCGTTTTTTGTGCTTGTCAGACAGGACTTTATCTAAGGCTAGTTTTAAACTGCAATAAGTTTTTCCACTTCCGGTAGGCATATTTAAAATATGGATTTTAGCGTTTTCGTTGGCATTTTGGTATGCTTGATTTTGAATCCTTGTACGTGCTGCTCGAAGCGGCGTATCGGAAGGCAGTTTGGATAATTCTTGCGATAGCAGACGGTTTGCCGTTTGAAAGTCAGCCTTTTGTTCGCGGCAGATTTCGGGTTTGCAAAATTTTTCTGTATTAATATAATCAGCATCAATAAGACAAGAAAATAAATATCGCGTGAAAAATGCATACAATTCAACAAGATCTTGTGCTGTATGCATATCATGTAAGTGTTTCATAAGTGCAGTAAAATCTGGTATTTCAAGTGTGACAGCATCTTTGTATGCACTATAATCACAATCACCAACATATTGATTCTCGCGTTTTTTCGCAATGCGATAGGGCATGGTTCCTTCTTTCGATCCGGAACCTCCGTCCTGCAAGCCTGTATGATGACAGGCAATGCAGTATGCAAATAAAGGCGCAAAGGGTGCATTTGGGCTTTGTTCAAAAAGTTTGCGGTATTCAATTGCGCCGCAGGCAGAATGTTCAAAAGGTACTTTGCTGCCTGCAAGTCTATTTTGAAATGCAATGGCATATTTCCCAATATCATGTGCCAAGCCGATTGCGTGTGCAAGGGGCTTAAATAGATCGACAGCATATTGTTCTGCAAGCTCTGCGGTTCCTGTTAGATGCGCAATCAGTGGCTGTTGTCTTCCGTCATCTGTGGTATGTGCGTATTTTTCCATAGTATCCTCCTGATTCTTTTATTAGGAATTGTTAATAAATTACATATAACAATTTCTTGCCACAAGTAATTCCTTAACAGTTCCTTGGTTTTTAGGTGCACGCATAAACAATATTTTAACGTTTGAAGTATAATAGTGTTGTATTTTGTTTATGTTTTTATTATACTACAAAACGAATTATTTGTATCTTTTTTTGGGAAAAAATGTAAATGGTTGTCGCTTATGGCTAATAGAAAAATTTTTTCCTATACTTTTCCGAAAACATTTTTAAAAATCTTGTCAATTTTTATGGAAATATATACGCCGATATGATAAACTTGATAAGATAATCTTAACGTTTATGAATGGTAAAGTCCCGAAAACCAAGGGCAAAATATAGGAAAGGAAAGGCTGGTATATACACTTTTGTATATATTTTTAGCAACAGGATTAGTGCATTGGAGAACATTATAGAATTAAGACATATCAGCAGAACTTTTGATGATGGTTTTCGTGTGGTGGAGGATTTTAACCTGACCATTCAGCGAGGGGAGTTTGTAACCTTTCTGGGGCCTTCCGGCTGTGGGAAGACAACGACATTAAGAATGATAGCGGGCTTTGAAGAACCGACGGAGGGGGAGCTTTTGCTGAATGGAAAGGATATTCGTAAACTTCCACCAAATAAAAGACCAATTAACACAGTGTTTCAGCGGTATGCACTGTTCCCGCACTTAAATATATTTGATAATATTGCGTTTGGGCTGAAATTAAAGAAGCTTCCCAAGCAGGAGATTGTAAAAAAAGTAAAAAAAGCACTGGAAATGGTGGATTTAGAGGGGTTTGAAAACCGTAAGGTGCAGACGCTTTCGGGCGGGCAGCAACAGCGGATTGCGATTGCACGGGCGCTTGTTAATGAGCCAGAGATTCTGTTGTTGGACGAGCCTTTAGGTGCATTAGATTTGAAAATGCGCAAAGAAATGCAGTTGGAATTGAAAAGTATGCATGAGAGGCTGGGGATTACCTTTATCTATGTAACGCACGATCAAGAGGAAGCGCTTACAATGTCAGATAAAATTGTAGTAATGTCGGAAGGCAGAATCCAGCAAATTGGAACACCAGAGGATATTTATAATGAACCTAAAAATGCGTTTGTTGCGGATTTTATTGGCGACAGCAATATTTTTAATGGTATTATGACCGGAAAATGCAGAGTGCGCTTCTGTGGTGCAGAATTTACTTGCGTCGATGATGTGGAAGATGGTACAATGATTGACGCGGTGGTACGACCAGAGGATATTTTTATTACGGCACCAGAGCAGGGAACGATTAAGGGGCGGGTCGTTTCGGTTGTTTTTAAAGGGGTGCATTATGAAATTACAGTGATTTCCGGAAAAAATGAAATCGTGGTGCAGTCCACGAAAAAAGCGGAGTTAAATGCCAATGTGGGGATTCAAATAGAGCCGGAGGGGATTCACATTATGGTGGCGGAGAAGACGGAAAACCGCATAGAAACAAGTATTACAAAGGATTATCAATTAAAGTTTCTTGACGGTGCGCTTCCTTGTGATATTGCAGGGCTGATACCAGGCGCTTCTTTTCATACAGACGGCATTTTAGTGGATGCGCACGGCGATCAGATTGATGTGGAGAAAATAAAAGTAATTGTGTCGGTGAAACCAGATGATATTGCAATGAGCGATGATAAAGAAGCAGGCGTTTTGCGGGGGCATATTATTAATATGATTTATAAGGGCGATCATTACAGTTATGTTGTCCGCACAGATGAGGATGAAGACTTTATTGTACATGACGAAGATTTGTGGAATATGGATGATTATGTCAGTTTAATAATCCCTGTGGATAGATTTCAGTTTTCTATAAAAAAATAAAACAAAAATAGGTTTTACGAGGATAGCAGATGGAAAAATTTCGTTTTTCAAGGAAGCAGCTTGGCATACCATATGGGGTGTTTTTGGTGTGTTTTGTGGCTGCGCCTTTAATTGTAATTATATATTATGCGTTTACCAACGGCGAGGGGCGTTTTACAATGGAGAATTTATTGGGCTTTTTTTCAAGTCCCAATACAATTGGAACGCTTGTGTATAGTTTCGGAATTGCGGTGGTGACGACTTGCTGCTGTTTGTTGTTTGCATATCCTGTTGCCTATATTTTGGCAAGGAGCAGGCTTCGGCACCGCTCGGTGATTCTTCTGCTGTTTATTATGCCGATGTGGATAAATTTTACGTTGCGGATAACGGCGTTAAAGGAGATTCTAACGATTTTGGAGGGTAATCTTTCCTATTATCCATTTTTGAATACAATTATTGGGATGTCGTATGATTTTCTGCCGTTTATGATTTTGCCGATTTATACAACGCTGTTAAAGCTTGACAACAGTTTACTGGAGGCAGCGTGCGATTTGGGGGCGGATGCATTTCAAGTGTTTATTCGGGTGACGCTGCCGCTTTCTGTGCCAGGGATTATCAGCGGGATTGTAATGGTATTTCTGCCGGCAATGACAAACTATGTGGTACTGGATATGCTTTATAATAGTACGTATATTATGGGAAGTCTGATTGGTGCATATTTTAGCGCGTATGATTGGCACAATGGTTCTATGATTGCGCTGGTGCTTTTGTTGGTGATTTTGGTATTTACGTTGTTTACAAATCAGTATACGGACGAGGACACGGGCAGCAGGGGAGGTGTTTTGCGGAAGTGAACACGAAAGTGAAAAAAGGATTGTGTAAGCTCTTTTTGGGCGTTGTGTTACTTGCCTTGTATCTGCCGATATTAATGCTTGTGGTCTACAGTTTTACGGATTCCTCAAATATCGGTGCAATCCGCGGTTTTTCTATACAGAATTATGTGACATTGTTTACAAAGCCAGAACTAACCCAGATGATTGGCGGCACGCTGTTTCTTGCAGTCGGTGCATCTGTTATCGCAACGCTGCTTGGCACGCTGGGCGCAGTGGGGGCTTTTTATTCTGGGAAACTGGTGAAGCTTGCAATTGGTGCAGTGAATGAGGTTCCGGTGGTCAATGCAGATGTGGTAACGGGCTTTTCCGTCTGTATTCTACTAATTGGCGTTTTTGGGGTGGATAAAAATACATTTGTTCCGCTTGTGGTGGGGCACGTTGTGCTTTTGGCGCCGTTTGTCTATCTTTCTGTTGCACCGAAACTAAAGCAGATGGACAGCAGTTTGTACGAAGCGGCGCTGGATTTAGGGGCTTCACCTGCCACGGCGCTGCGTAAAGTGGTACTGCCGCAGATTATGCCAGGAGTTTGGTCGGGGTTTATGCTGGCGTTTACGCTTTCTCTTGATGATTATTTTATTACAAGCTATACAAAACCAGCAACATTTGATACGATTAGTACGTATGTGGTCAATGCGACAAAAGGGTCACAGACGGAAATAAAAACAGCGCTTTGGGCACTTTCCACCATTATTTTTGTAGTGGTGCTGACAGTGGTCGTTATTATGAACTTTGCGGACAGCAGCAGTGAAAAAAGACAGAGCAAGGCAAAGGAAAAGGCAGATAGATGAAAAATATAGTCACAATGATATTGACAATTACAATGATTTTAGGCAGTTTACTGCAAGGCGAGGCTTCTATTATAGCTCATGCAAATATCGTGCGTGCGAAGGAAAAAAACAATGGTATTACATTGCGTGTATGCAACTGGGAAGAGTATATGGATTTAGGCGGCTGGGACGAGGAGGAGCGCATTTTATTGGAGAATGGCGTGGAAATCTTTGGCGAAAATCCAATGTATGAAGATTTTGAAAAATGGTATTTTGAACAGTATGGACGTGAGGTACATGTAGAATATTCCTGCTTTGGTACGAATGAAGATTTGTATAACCAGCTCAATATGGGGGATGCTTATGATTTGGTATGCCCTTCGGAATATATGATAATGAAATTAATGGCAGAAGACCGCCTTATGCCATATTCACAGGAATTTTTTGACAAAAATGGCAAAAACAATTACTATATTAACAGTGTATCGCCATATATTCGGAAAACGCTTGCAGAAAATGAAATGAACGGTGAAAGCTGGGCAGCATATGCCGCAGGATATATGTGGGGGATTACAGGTGTCCTTTATAATCCGGAAAAGGTTAGTGCAGAGGAAGCAGGCACTTGGGCGGTTTTTAACAATCCGCAATATAAAAGGCAAGTGACCTTAAAAGACAATGTAAGGGACTCTTATTTTGCTGCGCTTGGCATTTTAAAGGCAGAGCAGTTGACAGATAAAGCGTTTATTGCAGATGCACACTATGCGGAACAGCTTGGGGCACAAATGAATGATGTGCGTCCGGAAACCATCGCGCAGGCGCAGCAGCTATTGACCGAAATGATGGACAATATCTATTCGTTGGAAACGGATAGCGGCAAGGCAGATATGATAACAGGGAAAATTGTGGCAAATTACCAGTGGTCAGGAGATGCAGTCTATGCGATGAATGAAGCGGAACAGGACGGCGCAGCACTGAAATTTGCAGTTCCTAAGGAATGTACCAATCTTTGGTTTGACGGCTGGGTTATGCTAAAGAATGGCATTGCCGGCGATAAAGAAAAACAGCACGCAGCAGAAGCGTTTGTAAATTTTCTTTCGCGTCCGGATAATGCTGTGCGGAATATGTATTATATCGGTTACACTTCATCAATAGCAGGCGGAGAGGACAATACCGTGTTTTCTTATCTGGATTACTGTTATGGCGCAGAAGATGAGGATGAAGAAACAATGCTGTATCCTTTGGGGTACTTTTTCAGCGGTGAGAATAATGACAGCGCATATGGTATCCGCGTTGCCAAAAGTCAGGCAGACAGACAGCTTTTTGCCCAATATCCGCCAGAGGACGTTATGAAAAGAACAGCTGTTATGGAATACTTTGATACAGAGGCAAATCAGGCAATTAATCAAATGTGGATCGATGTCCGATGCTTTGATATCACAGAAGTGCCTGTTATTGTGTGGGTGCTGTTACTGGCAGCAGTGCTTGGCGGTTTAACGGTGCATTGTTGGAAGAAATTTGAAAAATAAGGAGGGTGCTATATGCCGCAGATAGAACAGAACAAAATCCGTAATTTCTGCATTGTCGCTCATATTGATCATGGGAAATCGACGCTTGCGGATCGGATTATAGAGAAAACGGGACTACTGACCAGCAGAGAAATGCAGGATCAGATTTTAGACAATATGGATCTGGAACGGGAACGGGGGATTACAATTAAAGCACAGGCAGTGCGTACTGTCTACAAAGCGCAGGATGGAAATGAGTATATACTGAATTTAATCGACACGCCCGGTCACGTGGATTTTAATTATGAGGTCAGCCGCGCGCTTGCCGCCTGTGATGGTGCGATTCTGGTGGTAGATGCAGCACAGGGGATAGAAGCGCAGACACTGGCAAACGTATATTTGGCATTGGATCACGACTTGGATGTATTTCCGGTTATTAATAAAATTGATTTGCCAAGTGCGCAGCCAGATTGGGTAAAAAACGAAATAGAAGATGTGATCGGCATTGAAGCGCAGGATGCGCCGCTGATTTCAGCTAAAAATGGTGTTGGCATTGAGGATGTGTTAGAAGCGATTGTGCATAAAATTCCAGCGCCGCGCGGGGACGAAAAAAATCCATTGCAGGCGTTAATTTTTGATTCTGTCTATGATTCTTACAAAGGTGTAATTGTATTCTGTCGTATTATGGAGGGGCGGATTGCAAGGGGAACTACTGTAAAAATGATGGCAACCGGCGCGACTGCGGATGTGGTAGAGGTCGGCTATTTCGGTGCAGGGCAGTTGATTCCGTGTGAAGAATTATCTGCTGGAATGGTAGGTTATTTCACGGCTTCCATTAAAAATGTAAAAGATACCGCAGTTGGCGATACCGTGACGGACGCGCAAAATCCCTGTGAAAAACCGCTGCCAGGTTACAAAAAAGTACAGTCTATGGTATACTGTGGGCTTTATCCGGCAGACGGCGCAAAATACCCTGATTTGCGCGACGCATTGGAAAAATTACAGTTAAATGACGCGTCTTTGTTTTATGAGCCGGAAACGTCGGTCGCTCTGGGTTTTGGTTTCCGCTGCGGATTTTTGGGGCTTTTGCATTTGGAAATTATTCAGGAACGCTTGGAGCGGGAATATAATCTTGACCTTGTTACAACGGCGCCGGGTGTTATCTATAAAGTGTATAAAACAAACGGTGAAGTCATCGAGCTGACCAATCCGTCCAATTTGCCCGATCCGGCGGAAATTGATTATATGGAAGAGCCGATTGTCAGCGCGGAAATTATGGTAACAACAGAATTTATCGGTGCGATTATGGAACTTTGCCAAGAGCGCAGAGGGCGTTACCTTGGTATGGAATATGTCGAGGGAACAAGAGCGCTGTTAAAATATGAACTGCCTTTAAATGAAATTATTTATGATTTCTTTGACGCATTAAAATCTCGTTCCCGCGGTTATGCCTCGTTTGACTATGATTTAAAAGGCTATGAACGTTCCGAGCTGGTTAAGCTGGATATCTTAATTAATAAGGAGGAAGTGGATGCGCTTTCGTTTATTGTGCACAAGGACTCTGCTTATGAACGCGGGCGGAAAATGTGTGAAAAACTCAAAGACGAAATCCCAAGGCATTTATTTGAAATCCCGATTCAGGCAGCAGTCGGCGGCAAAGTAATCGCAAGAGAAACCATAAAGGCAATGCGCAAAGACGTGCTTGCAAAGTGCTACGGCGGCGATATTACGCGGAAAAAGAAGCTGCTAGAGAAGCAGAAGGAAGGCAAAAAAAGGATGCGGCAGGTTGGCAGCGTGGAGATACCACAGAAAGCATTTATGGCGGTGTTGAAGTTAGATAATGAGTGATAAGATGTCCGCTAATAAGGCGTATAGGCGTGAAAAAATTGATAAAACTTTCACTACTTGTCTGTATATTGGAAAGGAGCAGTAAAAAGTTTGAAAACATTAGGCATTTACATCCACATCCCTTTTTGTGTGCAAAAGTGCAATTACTGCGACTTTTTATCCGCACCAGCAACAAAAGAGCAGCAGCAAAGATATATAGAAGCACTTAAAATAGAAATCAAACAAGAAGCGCCGCAATATAAAGACTATACAGCAGAAACCATTTTCTTTGGCGGCGGCACGCCGTCAATCTTAGACGCTGCGCAGTTGGCAGAATGCATTGCAGTATTGTACGAATATTTTTCTTTTGCAAAAAATACAGAAATTACTGTAGAAACAAACCCTGGCACTGCAACACGGCAAAAATTGGCTGCGCTGCGCAGTGCTGGTGTCAACCGTCTTAGTATTGGAGTGCAGTCTGCAAATAATCAAGAATTAAAAATGCTAGGGCGCATTCACACTTACCAAGATTTTTTACAGACCTATCAATGGGCAAGGGTGGTAGGCTTTACCAATATTAATATTGATCTGATATCTGCCCTTCCTGGTCAGACCCTTGCTACATGGAGCGACACGCTTAAAAAAGTGACACAACTGTCACCAGAGCATATTTCAGCATATAGTCTAATGATTGAAGAAGGAACGCCGCTTTATCAACAGCAGGAAGCATATCCTCCGCTTCCCAGTGAGGACGAAGACCGTCAAATATATCAGCAGACGAAACATATATTAGCAGAGAGTGGCTATCACCGCTATGAAATTTCCAACTATGCAGAAACAGGCTATGAGTGCCGCCACAATAAAATCTATTGGCAGAGAGGGATTTATCACACTGCGGATTTTATCGGGTTCGGACTCGGTGCATCCTCCACTGTTGCTGGTAAACGCTGGAATAATACTACAAATTTTACACAATATCTAACAAATCCTGTACACGAAAATATTGAACAGCTCACCATAAACGATCAGATGGAAGAATTTATATTTTTAGGTCTGCGCATGACCAGCGGCATTTCCAAGCAGGAATTTTTTGATACATTTCATCAAGACATCGAAACCATCTATAAACCTATCTTAGATAAATGGACAGCGCAAAAGATGCTGACCCAAACAAAAGAATCCATCCAGCTAACGGATGTTGGCATGGATGTCAGCAATGTGATTCTAGCTGATTTTCTTCATTCATCATAAGGAATTGTCAATAAATAATGCATCGTTTATATGCCATAAAATTAACAAGTTATTTCTTGACAATTCCTAAATCTAGGGGGTTGTCGGATAATGTAATTTGCCCATAATATATTGCTGCTTATGTTAATAATTAAGACAATATATTGGACATACCACATTATTTCCCGACAGCTCCTTTATTTTTATAATAGGAAATTACGATTTTTGTTCGCAAATGCTTATTTGCCTGTCTTTGTAGGTACGCAAATACTTTCTCCAATGTGGATAGGCACAGAAAATGCCATTTTCACATACAATATTAGAAATAAGTCCCGGGGGCGTTCCTTGAAAACCTTTGAGCAACCTTTATCAATGGAGGAAGAAGCCGGTTATCTGGAGATAATGCACGGTGAAGACAAAGAAGCTGCCCATAGGGCGCACCAAATCCTTATAGAAAGAAACCTGCGCCTTGTAGCCCATGTAGCCAAGAAATATGTTGGCTGCGGCGAGGATATGGAGGATTTGATATCCATAGGCACAATTGGGTTAATTAAGGCAGTCAATACCTTTAAAGCAGAAAAAGGCAGCAGACTTGCCACTTATGCAGCCAGATGTATAGACAATGAACTGCTGATGATGTTTCGCACGCGAAAAAAAATAACAAGGGAAATTTCGCTTTATGAGCCAATAGGAACCGATAAAGAGGGGAATGAAATCAATCTGCTTGATATTTGCGTGCAGGAACAAGGCGATATCGTGGAAGATATGGATACCGCAGCAAAAATCAGATGTCTCTCTCGTCTTATCAATGAAAAACTCGACAGTAGGGAACAGCAAATTATTAAACTTCGTTATGGTGTGTTGGGGGGAGGCAGCGGCGATAGTGAGATGACCCAAAGAGATATTGGAAAGCTGCTTGGTATATCAAGAAGCTATGTTTCGCGCATCGAAAAAAAAGCGCTTGGGAAATTAAAAGTAGGTCTTGAGGAAACAAAATTGTATTAATTTTTACATTTCAAACGCGTTTTTTCTCAAAATCCTTGTCAAAAAGAAAACTCTGTGGTATAAATCCGTTAATGGCTTTATCTAAGCCGTATTTTATTGACAAAAACGGAGGATAACAATATTATGTACAGCAGAGTCATTACAGGTGCTGTCTGCGGAATTGACAGCAGGCTTGCCGCAGTCGAGGTAGATTCGTCAAAAGGAATGCCTGGTTTTGAAATGGTAGGGCAGTTGAGCAACGAGGTTCGGGAGGCAAGAGAACGCGTCAGGGTGGCTTTAAAAAATGCTAGAATTGAGATACCAGCTATGCGTATTACGGTTAGTATATCACCAGCGCAGATGCGCAAGGAAGGTGCTTCCTATGACCTCCCAATAGCAGTTGGCGTTCTGATTTCTCTAGGATATATCCCTGAAAAAAACGTGGAAAATACCTTAATTATTGGTGAGTTGGGGCTTGACGGTACGGTGAAAACGGTGAAGGGTGTGCTCCCCATAGTGCAAAGAGCAAAATTGGAAAATATAAAGCGATGTATCGTACCGCTTGCTAATGTCAAAGAGGGTGCGATAATTGACCATATCGAGATTATAGGTGTTTCTGATTTACAGGAAACTATACAATATCTTAGAAAAGAGGAAGAAGAAAAGGCACAAATGATAGCCCCAGCCGATTTAACATGTGTAGAACCGTTAGACGGGGAAGCACAGGAGGTTGATTTTGCTGATATTAATGGACAAGAAACCGTAAAAAGAGCAGTTGAAGTCGCTGCTGCCGGATTTCATCATATGTTAATGGCAGGCCCGCCCGGCTCGGGGAAAACGATGATAGCCAAGCGGATTCCCACCATTATGCCAGAATTGACAAAGGAGGAGGGGCTGGAAGTATCGACAATATACAGTATTGCTGGCAAATTAGACAACGATCGGGCATTGATTACCAAGCGCCCGTTTCTTGACCCGCATCATACGATATCAGAGCAGGCGCTTGCCGGAGGAGGACGCATACCCAAGCCAGGTGTGATTTCTCTACCGCACCGTGGTGTGCTGTTTATGGACGAGCTGCCGGAATTTCGCAGAGATGTGCTTGAAATTATGCGCCAGCCTTTAGAGGATAGGAAAATTCATATTGCTCGTACATATGGCAGTTTTGTTTATCCAGCGGATTTTATGCTGGTGGCAGCAATGAACCCTTGTCCCTGCGGCTATTATCCCGATAGAACGAAATGCAACTGTTCGGAAGGCGAAGTGAAACGTTATTTAGCAAGGATTTCCGGTCCGATTCTGGATCGGATCGATATTATGATTGAAGCACCCCGTGTCGGCATCCGCCAGCTTAGTGCTAATGTAAAAAATGAAAGCAGCTATAATATCCGTGCACGTGTTATGGAGGCAAGAGAACGTCAGAAGATGCGTTATCAAGGGTCAAAATTCCACTTTAATGCAGAACTAGGGGCAGCAGAAATCAAACAATACTGTGCCCTTGGCACAAAAGAGCAGGAAATGATGGAACAAGTGTTTACAGTAATGAATTTATCGGCACGTGCATACCATAAAATCATAAAAGTAGCAAGAACCATTGCCGATTTGGAGGGGGCAGATGCAATTAGTACAGCGCATCTTAGCGAAGCCGTTTGTTATCGGATCAGTGATATGTTAGCACAAGGGTAATTAAAGGGAATTGTTAAGCAGATTATTTGAATTTCATAGCTGGCATTGATAGTGTGTAGATTCAAAGTAATAGGAGAAAAATGTTTATCAGATTATATGAACTCCATAGGCAACAGTGACAGTATGCAGATTTAAAGTAATAGGAGGAAATCACTTATCGGATTCAATGAACTCCATAGGTAACAGTGACAGCGTGCAGATTCAAAGTAATAGGAGATTATCGTTTTGGGGTTATCTGAACTGTTATAATAGAAGAAATTTTATAAAGCAATTTAAATTTAAAAATGTGCTAGTTTTGCTCAAAAT
>VSNQ01000039.1 GCA_009774395.1 Lachnospiraceae bacterium | reverse complement strand
GGTTTTCACGAAGTGGTTTTCACGAAGTGGTTTTCACGAAGTGGTTTTCACGAAGTGGTTTTCACGAAGTGGTTTTGTATGAGTTGATGTATTACGACTTAGCCTTGCTGCATTGTAATTTGTAATGTATTGTTATGTGTTTCGTATGTTTACATATTTATGTTGTAATGTTACAATAGCTTTAGCGGGAGTTATTTCATATATTGGAGGTAGGAGAATGAAACGCAGATTTAACATAACAGGTTCTTGCAGCTCCAAAAGGCATTATATGGTACGACTGGACAGCAGGTTGGAAAAGATTAAGGAAAATTTTGTAGATTACGGAAGCTATTTGGTTATTAACAGAGGTCGCCAATATGGAAAAACGACGACACTTAGGGCTTTGGAAGAATATTTAAAGGATGATTATATTGTATTGTCGCTTGACTTCCAACAGATGGGGACGGAAGAGTTTGCAGATACGGAAACTTTTGTCAAAGCTTTTACAAAAGTGGTACTTTGGACATTTGATATTATGGGGATCCATTGTGAAGAAGCATTTTTGCAGCCATTGACAGCACTTACAAAAAAAACAGAAGATAGAAATTTGAAAGAGTTGTTTTTTGGCTTAAGCAAGATGTGTGCGAAAGCCAAAAAACCGATAGTGCTGATGATTGATGAGGTTGATAGTGCAAGCAACAATCAGGTATTTATTGATTTTTTAGCACAGCTTAGGATGTATTATATAAACAGAGATAAATCACCAATATTTCACTCGGTGATTCTTGCAGGGGTATATGATATTAAAAACCTGAAATTAAAACTGCGTCCTGATTCGGAGCATCAGTACAACAGCCCGTGGAATATCGCCGCTGATTTTGACATTGATATGAGTTTATCCGTGCCTCAGATTGCGAAAATGCTGGAAGAATATGAGGCGGACAATCAGACGGGAATGGATATTAAAGAAGTGGCAGAAATCATATACGAGTATACATCGGGCTATCCTGTTCTCGTTTCGTCCATATGCAAACAGCTTGACGAAAAGATTATTGGAACGGAAGGCTTTGAAACAATGCAGAAGACATGGACAAAGCAAGGTATTGAAAAGGCAGTAAGCATTATTCTGAAAAAAAGTTCACCATTGTTTGAAAGTATGGTAAAACAGTTGGATTTATATGCCGACCTATACAAAATAGTAGAGGATATTATTTATTGTGGGAAGAAAATA
This sequence comes from Lachnospiraceae bacterium, assembly GCA_009774395.1. Taxonomy (GTDB): domain Bacteria; phylum Bacillota; class Clostridia; order Lachnospirales; family Lachnospiraceae; genus COE1. The sequence goes on along the minus strand of VSNQ01000039.1, from coordinate 32,721 downwards.
CCTTTCAGTCTTGAAGAAAAATCTATTAGTCTTGGTAATATGTTTGGCTTTTTGAAGGAAGAAAACGGTCATGTGGCGATTGCTAACAGGATGTTTGAAATGTGCCTTTTAAATATGTTTATGGTAAAGGAAGCAATCAACAGTGATGTCTATGCGCAGGGCGGAAGCGACAGGATTGGTTTTATAAAGGATAATATGCTCGATATGACGCTTGTCCTGAAAAAATTTGCTGTGTACTTTACCGAGATTTATGGGCAAAACGATCAAAAATTTATTGAAAAACAGGGACGAAAAATTTTCCTGATATATTTAAAGCCTATTATTAATGGTATTGGAAATTACTATATTGAAGCACAGACAAGGGATGAAAGGCGCACGGACATTATAGTGGATTATCTTGGTGAACAGTTTATTGTCGAACTCAAAATCTGGCATGGCAGTGAATACAATGAAAGAGGGGAAAAGCAGCTTACGGAGTATTTGGATTACTACCGCAAGGACAAGGGGTATTTGCTTAGCTTTAACTTTAACAAGAATAAAGAAACGGGGGTAAAGGAAATTCAGATCGGGAATCAAGTGATTGTGGAGGCGGTTGTGTAGTTTATGAAGGTTTAATCATGGCAGCATATGAAAAGCCTGATGTAAAGCATGGAATTGGAATCAAAAAGGAATTAAATTGTCTGCAATTTTTGCAATATATGAAAAGTCTGATGTAAAGCATGGTATTGGAATCAATAGGAAAGATACAAAGGGAGGTTAATTGTATGGAGTTTAAGGGGATACAAAAGCGTGAGGAGGGGAAGTTTATCACGCGTTATGATATTACTTATGAAACCGTGGATAAAAAGGAAAAAGTGTATGAGATTATCAGCAGGCAGCAGGATTTAGAGTCCTATGATGCGCTTCATAGAAAAAAGCCGGATGCTGTGGTAATTATTGCAACGGATGAGAGCGGAGAGAGAATACTGTTAAATAAGGAATTTCGTATGGCAGTCGGGGACTGGGTTTACAATTTTCCAGCAGGTTTGATTGACCCCGGCGAAGAGCCAAAACAGAGTGCCAAGCGTGAACTTTGGGAGGAAACGGGACTGGAACTTTACCAAATTGAGGATGAACTCGGCCCAAGCTACAGTGCAGTTGGCTTTAGCAATGAAGTGAATGTCTGCATTGTCGGCAGGGCAAGAGGTCAGTTTCATGAAAGCACTTCCACCGTGGAGGAGATAGAGGCAGACTGGTTTACAAAGGAGCAGGTAAGAGATCTTTTGAAAAATAACCGTTTTGCTGCAAGAACGCAGGCATACTGCTATCTGTGGAGCAGGTAAATTTTTGGCATATAAAGGCTTAGGAATGGCCAAGAGGGAGCTCTTTTCCAAGCTTGATTATAAAAAACAGGAGGGTGTTGTGAATGAAGAAGGAGAGAACTGGCAGAGAGAACGATCAATCAGGCATTGCGCAAAGCAGCTTGCAAAACAATTTGCAGGAAAATCTGGCAAAAAGCAGTGAAGCAGATGAGAAAATGATTGATGAGATTCTGGCGCATCTTGACAAGGAGATCGCACTTGGTGCGGCGCGGATGAGTGTTTTATTTGATGATAATATGGATGAAGAGAAAGCAGTTTCCCATAAATGCTGTATGAGCTATGGGCGTCCGGCAACGGAAACCGTAGGGCTTTTGGATATGTATACAGATATCAGTGCAGGAAAACCAGATCGCAATGCGGATAATTAGGTATCGGCAACCTGTACGGAGAAACAGGAGGTGTGGTGGCATGGTATTATTGCAGACTGTAATCAAGAAAGCTTTTATAAAAGTACAAAATATAAGAGTGCGAAATGATATAGTGGTGCGGATGTCTGTTGTGCGCTCTGCCATTCTAGTGCTGGCTGGATTGCCGCTTATTATAATGCTGGGGGTATTTATGCTGCCCAGAAATATGGATACAGCATTAGCACAGAGCATGGATACAACAGAAAAAAATACAGTTTCACAGGAGCGGCTGCGCGAGCAGGAAATCCTTGCACAATATCAGGAATATTGTCATCGTTTTGAGGCGGTGGAACAGCGAGCGGATATTGCAGAAAACGGCTTTGCAGTAGTAGAAACTCAGATTTTTCCGATTGCGATTGCAGGATATGCAGAAGATGCGGTTTCTATGCTGCCGGCGTTTGATCAGAAGTATAACCGCATGGTACTGTTTTTTGTAGAATCGAGCGGGAAAGTGATTTATAAGACCGATCAGTTGGAAACAAATCATTGTATTCGCGGGCAGGTAAAACAACCTAAAATGGAGATTGCGGCGATTGGGTTTCAAGATTTGGATTTAGATGGGCAGATGGATATTGTATTGATTACATTATGCGAAAATGAAAGTGGGGCGCTTGCAGATAAAACTTACAAAGTGGGAGATGTCCTTTTTCAGGATCACAATCGTCTGGGCTTTTACAGGGATTATCGGATTGCAGATAAAATCAATCGTTTTGGCATGAATAAAAGCGCCAAGCTGATTACGGCATTTGTGCGGGATGGGTATTCTACAGAATTTCTGTATACGGCGGCAACGCTAGAGGAATTACAACAAAACAATTTGCAGGTGATTGAGGAGCAGTGTTATTTTCGGACGTTTGGCAAGCTGGGCAGACTGCAGGTGGTGCCAGGAACGTATCACATTGCGGATTATGATGTGTTTTTGATTTATCTTGTGAATGAAGATGGGTATATTGTATCAAGTATTCAGCCGATGGAGGATTATGACAATTTCTATGCATTAAATGGAATTACGTGTAAGGATATAGATGGCGATGGGTTAAAGGATATGGTGGTACTGGCAAAGTATAGTTATGATGGCGGTGGAGGACAGCTGACTGTAAAAAGTGATTACAATATTTACTATCAGAGAACAGGCGGTTTTTCAGCAGATACAGAAATTAAGGCGCAGTATCCTTGTAGTGAGGAGGATACGATGGAAACTATTGTTACAAAAGCGAGGGAATACTGGGGGTGGAAGATAGAAAATGATTAGGATACTGATTGTGGACGATGAAAAACCGATTTGTGATTTAATAGACTTAAATTTATCGTCAGCAGGGTATGAATGTATTGCAGTGCAGAATGGTTTGGAAGCAATTGAACTGGTTGAACAGGAAGCGTTTGATTTGGTACTGTTGGATATTATGCTTCCGGGTGCAGACGGTTATGATGTTATGGATTACATACGTCCTACAGGCATTCCTGTGATTTTTATTACGGCAAAGCATGAGGTGAAGAATCGGGTAAAAGGTTTAAAATTAGGCGCGGATGACTATTTGGTAAAGCCGTTTGATGTTGTGGAATTGGTTGCGCGGGTAGAGGCGGTACTGCGGCGCTACAATAAAGCAGATCAACGCCTGGTTGTCGGAGATGTGGTGGTAGATCTTGATGCGCATCGCGTGAAAAAAGCAGGCAGACTGGTAGATCTTACGAATAAGGAGTTTGGTTTGTTGGTACTTTTTATGAAAAATCAAAATGTGGCGCTTTTTCGTGAAACGCTGTATGAAAAAGTCTGGGAGGGCGAATATTTTGCGGACAGCCGCACGCTTGACCTGCATGTGCAGCGATTAAGGAGAAAGCTTGGCTGGGAGCACAATCTGGTAGCTGTGTATAAAGTAGGGTATCGGTTAGAGGTATAGAAATGAAATTTTCATTAAAACTGCTGTTCTCAACGATGATTGTAATGGCGCTGGCGTTGGGGTTTAGTGGATTTTATTTTGTTAATTATGTGTTTGAAACTTCGCTGCAGCGGGAGATTGGGCAGGCGTTGGATGAGAGCAGTATATTGCGTTTTGCATTTGAAACAGCGGCATTAAATGTACCTGCTAAATACAGTGTGCTGCCGGATAGCACCGTGGAGGAAATTGCTTCCAATCTGGAAAAAAGTGGACGCACCAGCAGCCGGCTTGTGCGGATATTCGGGGAAGATAAGCAGGTGTTGTATGCCAGTGATGGATTTATGGCAGACGAGGGGCTTTTAATGCAGACAAATGGAAATATGAAATCTTACCGCGTGATCAATGTTGATGCGAAGTATTATATTCACACTTGCGTAATACTGGATACGTTGGACAGAATCCTCTATCTTGAAACAATGCGCAATGTTACGGGGGTGTTTACGGAGCGGGCACTGGGCTTTTCGCTGTATCGGCGCGTAACCTTTATTATGCTTTTCGTTGGAACTGTGATTATGCATTTAATAGCGTCTTTGTTAACCAAACCAATTAGGCTTTTGACCAAGGCGACAAAGCAGATGGCAGGAGGCGATTATGCATATCGTGCCAAAAAGGTCAGTCATGACGAACTAGGACAGCTAACAACGGATTTTAATGAAATGGCAAATGCTTTGGAAAAAAATATTGCAATGTTGGAGGAGGAATTGGAGGCACGCGAGGTATTTATGGGAGCGTTTGCCCATGAACTGAAAACACCGCTGACAGCGATTATCGGCTATGCGGATATGCTGCGATCGCATAAGCTGGATGAGGAAAAAAGTCTTATGTCGGCAAACTATATCTATACAGAGGGAAAGCGTTTGGAGGCAATGTCTTTGCGGCTTTTGGATATTATTGTTACCAAGAGGAGTGAGGCAGAGCTGCGGCAGTATTCGGCGGAAGAGATATTTACATACCTGAAAGAAATGTATGGCGACGACCGTGGGATGGTATTTCGCTTTTCCTATGAAAGTGGGATGATTTGGGCAGAAGTAAATCTGATTAAAACGGTTTTGGTAAATTTAATTGATAATGCCTGTAAAGCCTCCGAGGTGGGCAGCGTTGTCGAAGTGAAAGGCGTCAATCGGGAAAACGGCTATTATTTTGCTGTGATAGATGCAGGCATAGGGATCCCACAGGAGGAGCAGCATAAAATTGTGAAAGCGTTTTATATGGTAGATAAATCGCGGGCAAGAAGCAAAAACGGCGCAGGGCTTGGGCTTGCGCTGTGTGCTGAAATACTGGAAATTCATCATAGCAGGCTGGAAATTGAAAGTGAGCCGAATAAAGGTTCCTGCATTGGCTTCCTGCTCCCCAAAAAAGAGGTTACATATGGTTAAAAAGATTTTGAAATTTCTAAATGAAAATGGCTGTCAAGATGCACAAATGGGAGTCAACATGAAAAACACAATGCGCAAAACGGCATTAATCCTTCTTGCGGGCATCGCGGTGCTGCTTTCTATCTGGGGACCGGAAGCACTGGCAAAATACAAGGATAAGGGTATTTTAAATGAAGCGCATTTTGAGTTAATAGAGGATTCTGGACAAGGCTACCGTTATCAGTTAAATGCAAATGACAAACTCTATATTTTATCCTGCAGCTTGATTAATCAAACACTTCCGCAGACAGAGCAGAATGCGCTTGCAACAGAGGGAATCGGTGTTGAATATCAAGATTTAGAGGGGTCTTATGCGTTTGTGGTAAATCATAGAGGCCCATCTGGCAAAGAGATTACAGATAAGCAGATTTATGAAACGTGCAGCAGTGGGGTGGAGAACTTAAAGACGCTTGGCATTTTACCCAAAGAAATCCGGAAAGTGGAAGCGGCTTCTTATGATGCAACGCTGTACTCTGCCATTGATGTGTTGGATCCACGCAATAATGTGGCGGTGTGGAAGGTAAGCCTATCTAACAGCCAGAATAACGCCAACAAAGAGAACCGCCTGATAGATGCTTATATTGATGCAGATAATGGAAAATTGTATGAATTTTATGTGCGGACACCGCTTTTGTGGGAGGATATTAATGCGGATGCTATTGTTAAGGCATGGGCGGACTATATGGGGCTTGATGCGCCGCAGCCATATGAATCCGTGAATCCGCTGTTGGAAACCACACCATTTTTTAAAAAATATGTTTTTTCTGGTATGGGCAGCGAAACTACAATTGTGACAGTTGGGTTTTATGAAGGGATAAATGAGTTGTTTTTGAAGATATCATAATGAAAAAATGTTATATTCATAAAATTTTTATGAAAATGATGCAACTTTGATGCAAAAATGATGAAAATTTGATGCAGAATGTCTGTATACTAAATATAATTAAGGTTATAGATGTTTTTTGGCAGTGGAGGCAGATTAGAGAGGAGCATTGATTATGTACGAAGGATCATCATTTACTCATCAATATAAGTGCTATGGTAATGAGCAGGAACAGAGGACGGCGAATGCTTGGAAAGTGTTTTATATTGTGGTGATTGTTGTGGGGCTGGTTAGTCTGGTAGTGTTATTATCGGGAGGGCTGCTTGCTGAACAACTCATTGCCGCCCCAATAGATAACAGTACAGTGCAGGGGGTAGAGAGCACAGGTGAGGATGCCATTACCGAAAACAGGAATTTTGCGGAAGAGGAGTTAGAAGAAAATATGCAGGACAAGTATCTGAAAAATATGGAAATGCTGCCACAGGATACACAGAAAGGGCAGATAAAACCGCTTGTTTTTGTGGACGCAGGACATGGCGGGGCGGACGGCGGATGTTCTGCGGGAAAAGTCACAGAGAAAGACATTAATCTTGCGATTGCAAAAATTGTGCAGGACAAGCTGGAAGCCTTGGGGTATCTGGTTGTTATGTCACGCGACGAAGATACCTTTGTCACAAAGGAGGAACGCGTTATCGCGGCAAATGGGTGTGAAGCGGATATCTACATCAGTATTCATCAGAATTTCTCTGAGGATAAAAGGGTTAATGGTATGGAAGTTTGGTATCAGGGAGAGGATACGCAGCGGGATAATCTGCGGCTGGCACAGTATGTGCAGCAGCAGACGATTCAATATACAGGCGCTATGGAGCGCGAATTGAGAGGAAATGCAGAATTTCATGTAACAGGGGAAACAACAATGCCAGCCTGTCTTGTGGAGGTCGGTTTTTTATCTAATGCGAAAGAGCGCGGAAAGCTTGTTACCGAAACTTATCAGGAGCAGGTAGCAGATGGGATTGTGCAAGGCATTGAAAACTATTTCCAGTCAAAGGTAATAGGGCTTATGGTTGAAACGATAAGGTGTACGCAGAAATCATTAGAGTGTGTGAAACATATGGTATCGTCGTTATACTGACGACCGTTAAGATTTTCCAATTTCTGCATAGCCCATATTGCATTAGCGGGCAATACGTGCTGTGCAGATAGGAAACTCTAATCGCTTGTGAGTATAGGAGAAAAATGGTGAGAGGCGGTTATGCACTTTGTAGATGCAAAAGGCATTCTTTCGGCAAAAAATGGTATGAATTTATATCGTGGGTGCACACATGGCTGTATTTATTGTGACAGCAGAAGTAAATGTTATCAGTTTACGCATGACTTTGAGGATATTGAAGTAAAGCAAAATGCATCGGAATTGCTGGAACAGGCGCTGCATTCTAAACGAAAAAAATGTATGATTGGGACAGGTGCAATGTGCGACCCGTATATGCATTGTGAGAAGGAACTGCGGTTGACTCGTAGATGTATTGAGATAATAGAGCGTTATGGGTTCGGACTGGCGATTCAAACAAAATCAGACCTTGTTCTGCGGGATTTGGATTTATTTCAAAAGATACAAGAAAAAGCAAAGTGTGTTGTGCAGATGACATTAACGACCTATGACGAAGCACTGTGCAAAATTGTAGAGACGAATGTATGTACGACAAAAAAGCGCTTTGAAACATTGAAAATATTACAGCAAAATGGGATTCCAACTGTTGTATGGCTTTCACCGATACTCCCTTTTATCAATGATACAGAGGAGAATATTGAGGGGATTTTGGACTATTGTATTGATGCGGGTGTGTATGGAATTATTAATTTTGGTATGGGAATGACTTTGCGTGCGGGTGATAGGGAATATTTTTATGCTGCACTTGATAAGCATTTTCCAGGACTGAAAGAACAATTTCATCATAAATATGGCTATGCATATCAAATAGCAAGCAGCCAAGATGCGAAATTGATGAAACTTTTTCACAAAAAATGCAGAGCGCATGGGATTGTTGATAATGTGGAAGAGGTGTTCCAGTATTTGTCAACATTTCCGCAGAAAGAACAGTATCAGCAGTTACGGTTGTTTTAAGGAATAGGGGAATTTTCGCAACGTGATTTTACATGATTTACGATAAAGTGGATATAATAAAAATGATGTTAAATATTGTATTAGCTAGGAGGTAAGTGATATGAAGTTTTATCGTTGCGAACACTGCGGAAATATTATAGATTTTATGGAAGATGCCGGTGTGCCGATTAGCTGCTGCGGCGAGAAAATGCAGGAGATTATTCCCGGAACGACAGATGCGGCTGTGGAGAAGCACAAACCGGTAATTCAAAGGGATGGTGCAAAAATAACAGTAATGGTTGGCGAAGTTCCACATCCAATGGAGGAGTCCCACGATATTACATGGGTTGTAATGGAAACAAAGAAAGGTGTTCAAAAGGCATGGCTAAAGCCTGGAGAAGCCCCAAAAGCAGAGTTTGTGCTGGCTGACGGAGATGAACTTATTGCGGTTTATGCTTACTGCAATTTGCATGGATTGTGGAAGGCAGACCCAGAATAAGACTGTATAAGGATATTTTCAAAATTTTTATAAAAAGGTGTTCACAAAAAGTTCACAGATTTTATTAGCACTCGCACTTGACGAGTGCTAATAATGGTGTTATAACATATATATAACAAGCAAACAACAATAAAGTTTTTATTTTAGAGGAGGAATGAATTATGTTAATGCCTAGTATTTTTGGAGAAAACCTTTTTGATGACTTTTTTGATGATTTTATTCGCCCTACAAGGAGTGCTGCAAGATACAGCGCACCTACGGCAAATGTAATGAGAACAGATGTTAAGGAAAGCGATGCGGGATACGAACTGCACATTGACCTTCCGGGCTACAAGAAAGAGAATGTAAAGGCAGAGTTAAAAAATGGATATCTGACCATCGGCGCTGAATCAAAACAGGATAATGATCAGAAGGATGAAAATGGTAAATATATCCGCCGTGAACGTTACTATGGAACTTGCAGCAGAAGCTTTTATGTTGGCGAGGATGTAATGCAGGAGGATATTAAAGCGAAATTTGAGGACGGTATTTTAAAGGTATTTGTGCCGAAGAAGGAAGCAAAGCCGGTAATTGAAGAAAGCAAATATATTCCAATTGAGGGCTAAAAATATATCGCAGGACAAGGGAAAGCTTATTTCAAAAGAATTATTAAAGTGCCAAATTGTAATGTATCAAGCCATGTAAAATCGCTTTGCGCGGGCTTGATACACCTCAATTACTTCGCTTTCTTATGAACTTTGCAGCATAGTGCAAAGTCCTAGGCTGAACTATGGTTACAATTCACAATTATGCCAGTTTTTATTAGCTTATAAGTTACTGAGGTGTGAATTATAACAGATTTTGCACACAAAATGCTAAAGTAAAAAAGCGAAAGCTTTTAGCATTTTGGCGCATGATTCCCACTACTTTGGCATGGGTGTGAAAAGTAACGAACTATGACAAATTTTTACAAAAAAGTTTAAATTCATATGGATAGGAAATCCCTGATATGGTAAAATTTGGATAAAACCATTTTGCTGTATTGGGGATTTTTATTTTAGGTACTATTTTATCCTAATTTTTATGTATACGTTGAAAGAATGGTATATCTATATAAAGTAAGGTGGTTTTTGGTATTAATATACATAACTGTATTTCAATTATAAGGTGGAAATATTTATATATTTAGAAAGGAATAGAGAAAATGAATTTAACGAAATTTTTAAATGAAGTTGACACACAATTAGAAAAGATGGATAAAGAAAAGTTAATCAATTTCATCCATGAAATTGCACGGACGCTGCCTGAACAAAATCGAGATTTTTTCTTTTCAAAATTAGAGGAAATACAAAAAGGAAGGAAAAAGAAGACAGGAAATAGATTATCCGAAGAAAATCAGGATATCAAAGCAGACTTAGAACGTATTGAAAATGGCGAATTATGTTTAGTCGGGAATATAAACGAGGAATATGATGATTGGTATAACAGCGACGAGGAGGAATTTATATTTGAAGATTCGGGTGGCGTGATAAATATTATTGATAGTGCTTGTAAATATGTGCACCAATGTATTGATCAGGAAGCGTTTCAGGAGGGGTATCAAATTGTCAAAATACTGATGGATTTACAGATTATCATAGAGGGAGAGTATTCAGATTATGGTGAAGAATCTATAGGGATTGAAGAGCTGAAAAATTGTTGTCTGGGTACGTACGATTACAAACATTTTGCAATTGATGCAATCTATATAGCGTATTTTGCAAATAAAATGTGTGATAGAGCGGAGCATATCTATGCAATTATTGAAAAATTTAAAATATATCAGATTACATTAGAAATGGTGATGCAAAACATGGAAGAATTGCCGCAGCAGGGAGAATTTTTAATACTTTGGATTGAATATTTAGGAATAATGACGACATATCAATCAAATAGGCTGATAAAGGAAGCACTGGAATTACTAAATAATGACACACTGTATTTAAAATATGTCAGAAAATATGTTGTACAGCATCCTTCATTATACAACCAGTATCTTCAAGTATATGCAAATCAAAAAGAAAATTCAGAATTGCTAGCAATTGGAAAAGAGGCATTGGAAACAATAGATGAAAGGTACACTGTACGCAGTAGTACAGCGTTGTTGACAAGTACGCTTGCGCTGCATCTAAATATGCAGCAAGAGGCGGAACATTGTTGGCTGGAGGCATTTCGTTCCGAGACAACGGTTGTGAATTTCTTTCGTTTGTTAATGGAGAGTGTAGATTTTTCGCACTATCAAGAGGAGATAAAAGCGATTTATCATCAGTGTTTGGAGCAAAAACAAAACAGAGTATCGCGTTCGCTGAGTAATGAATTACATGAAAATCAAATTGGAGATAAGATGGCAGATATGCTGGCATTTCTTTGCGGTGAGTTTCAAAATATTAGAGAAAAGTCTATGAATATAAAAGATGCGCTAGGATGGAGTTTTACATTTATGAAATGCGGATTAGCGGCATTTCTGTTGCTGCTTTTGGAGAGTGATCAGATGCAAATTGGCGGAGGGTGTATGTGTAGTATCATTATTGAGAACATTGATTTTTCTAGTGAAAAGTATCAAAAAGGCACATCAAATACAACAATAGAGGGTGACAAAATTCTGTTTTGGAAGTGCTTTTGCCGTTGGAAAAAGGAAATTGTTCTCTCCGCTGAAGAAAAACAGCAATATTTAGGCTGGATTGAGGGATTGATAGCCAAGCGGGTTGAGGGAATTATGGAGGCGAACCGCCGCAATTATTATGGCGAATGTGCTGGATATGTTGCAGCGTTGGGAGAAGTGTATGAAACAAGTGGCGAGCGCGGAGGAAAGCAGAGAGTGCTGTTGGAATACAAAAATATGTATTCCCGCAGACGGGCATTTCATGATGAACTTAGGAAAATGGGGATGGTAGATAGAAAAAAGTAGGATTTAAGTGAGAAGTAAGATATCCGAAATTCCTGACAGTTGTGTTGGGCGGTTTCGGATATTTTTTGGTCGGCAGAGTGGGGCAGATTTTAAACACAGAACTGGAAATATTTTGAGTTTGTGCCATTGGAAAAAAATACCTCTTTTTTGGTAAGAATTAGTATATGACAATTCTTATCGAAAAGGAGTATTTTTATGCCCTTAGCGGTTCTCTTTGTTTTATCCCTGTTTTAATCGCCGCGATTCAGGATGCTTTATCCCCACTCCCGAATTCACTGCCGCTTTCTTCTCTGTCTTCACGGCTATTCTTCTGTCCTGCCAGGACTTTTGTCTGATTAGGCGGGCAGAAGGTTCTCAGTGGGCTGTGTCAACGAACACAATGCTGGAATCTCCCTGTCTGGCCTGCTCCAGCACGGCCTGGGCCAGCACCTGAAACGTCCCGTGGGAGGAGGTGGCGCCGGTGAGTGCGTCAATACTGCCCTCCCCTTGGCCGTCCAGAAGCTGGCCGGCGTAATATCGGGTGTACTCGTTGGGATAGGTGCCGTTCGCATGCAGCATCGTCTGCATATAGGCATTGTCCCAGCTTTTGATGAAGCCGCTGGCGTTCTCCGCGTTATATTCCACGGAGATAATATTTCCGCCCTTCACCAGAATCGTAACATATTCCTTCCAGCCGAAATTGAACTCAGCCGCCTGAGCGGTGTAATAGCCGTCCTGAAGACCAGTCTGACCGCCGCAGGCCGTCAAAAATGACGCCAGCAGCAGGCTCAAAAGAATGGTAAAAATTCGTTTCATCTGCCGCATATCTCCTTTAGAATAAATTTTTGAACCTGGGACTTAAGCGCTTCGGCTTCCCTCTCCAGCAGTCCGCTTGACTGCTCCGTTTCCTCTGCGTTCTGCAGGTTGCGGTTCGCAATGGCGGAAATGGCGTCGATTCGCTCCTCCATGACAGCAAGAGCCGTTTCCTGCCCCTGTACCGCCTCTGTCAGCTGGTCTGAAATAACGCTGATCTGTGAAGAAACGACAGAAATCGCATGAAGGGAATCTGCGGTATCTGCGGTCAGCGCTACGCCGGTTTGGATAATGGACTGCGTGTTGCGGATCATTTCCGTGGCACTCTGGGCGGCTTTGGCGCTCTGGGCAGCCAGCTGCTTCACCTCGCCGGCCACCACCGCGAACCCCTTTCCGGCAGCTCCGGCCCGGGCGGCCTCTACAGAGGCGTTGAGGGACAGGATATTAGTCTGGAACGCAATGTCCTCAATGTCTTTGGCGATTTTTGTAATCTGCTGGGCATTGGCGCTGATATCGTCCATGGCGGAGGACAGGGCCTCCATGTGCTCGTTGGCGCCCCGAACCTGCTGCGTGATCTCCTCCGTTTGAACCCGTGTCTGACCGCTGCTCTCCGTGACATCCATCAGTCGTTCTTTCACATGCGTCACTTCATGAACCAGCTCCTCGGTGGACCGGTTCTGCTCCAGCGACGCCTGATGCAGCTGAGCGGACTGTCCATTCATTTGCGCCGCCATCTCCGCCAGCCGCGCCGCCGCGCCGCGGAAGCCAAGAAGCGTTTCGTTCATGAACCCGGTGATCGTACACAGGCTGCTGCGGATCAGCGCAAAATCGCCCTTGTAATCCACCTGGGGCTCTGTGCGCAGATCTCCGTCCGCAACCCGCGTCAGTACCTGCTGGATGTCGGATATGTACCTATTCACGCTTTCCAGTGTAGCATCCAGTGTCTGCGTCATAACCTCCAGCTCATCTCCGCTGTAAACAGGCGTCACCTCTGTATGGAGGTCGCCGTTGGAAAGGGCTACCATTCGTCCTGTCACACTCTTCACCGGATTGGAAATCGAGCTGGCCAGGCGAAGAACCAACAGCATGGATATAACCAACACTGCCATAGTTGCCAGAACCGATACCATCATCGCCCCATTGATCAGGCTGTTGTAATCCGATTTGGGAATCTGGATCACCAGCGACCACTGGGTTCCGCGAATGGGGGAGAACGCCACCAACATTTGCTTTCCGTCAACGGGATATTCCGTCGCCCCCGTTTCACCGGTGGTTACACGCTCCGCCGCGTTCCCGTTGCCGCCGCTGAGCTGTATCAGTGTACTCTTATTGAGAGCCAGAGATTGATCCGGATGCCCGGTCACGATGCCTTCCTCGTTAACCATATAGGCCATACCCGTCTTTCCCAGGTTGATGCTGCTGATCACATCGTTGATCGTATCGTATTTATAGACACCCACCACGTACAGAACCGTTTCGCCGTTCTCTTTCACCGGCATCCCTATCCTGATCCCCAGTTTCCCCTGGAAGATGGTGGAGGAATCGGTTGTGAGATTGTCGGTTTCCTTTAAGAGCCCGAAAAAGCTGTCATCCAGGCTCTCCGGCGCGTCCTCAATCCCAAGCACCAGTCCTCCATCCAAATCGTACAGCGCGATGGTGTAAAGTTCATAAATTTCAGCGGCCTCCTCCAGCACGGCCATACGATTTTCCTTGGTCAGTTCGTCGTCTGATCGGAGTGTCCCCTCTCCCTCTGCTCCGTTGACGGAGGTCGCGGTGTTCATCCTAGAATCGGCGGCAATGGTCATCATACGATCCGCCAGCATATGTATATTAGCCTCCATCGTTTTAGCCGATTGTCGGGCCATTGGCTGAAGACTGTCCAGCAAAATGCTCTTGGCAAGTGACTGCATGGAGAAAGCCATGATCACACAGCATACAACCACCAGCATCAGAATATTGAGTGTGGTATGTTTCAATATCCTTCCATTCAAACTTCGTTTCATCCCCCGGCTGGTGCGGGATCCCTCTTGATTTCCCGTCACGTTTCTATCGCTCCTTTTTTGATATTTTTGTCAATACGCAAAGTAAAAGCCGCTCGACCTACCGGCTGAAAACTCTGTGCTTTCTTAATCCGATAGACGATAGACTTTGGTGTCAGTATATCACAGACTGCATGTAAAGGGAAGTATTTTTTCTCAAAAATGCCATGGACTGTATGCCATGGCTTACTGTTCAGTCCCCCTGTTAGGCGAAGAGTGCGGGAAGGACAGACAATTTAAAACAGAAAGTGAAAAACAGGCCGTCTGGGAAGATTTGGTATATCCGTTAGAAGAGGAATCTGTGAAGAAACCTTCTACAGAAAAAGCTCCACAGGAAATGACGGAGATTCCAGAGGAACTGTTAAAAGCAGGTACGAAAATTAAGCTGACACTTAAGGGTATAGGTTACTATGTGGGTGAAACATCTGTAACATTTCGGATTATTGCAGATAACAGAAATCTTTCCAAGGCAGTGATTAAAGTTGACGATCAGTATTATACAGGAAAGGAAATTGAGCCGCATGGAACAGACGAGAAGAAAGACGACAGAGCGGTAAAGGTTTCTATTAACGCCTACAAAACATAAGAAACTAAAGCTAAAAAAATATATAAAATATTTCATAACTTGAGAATTTCTTGAGATTTAGGGGTTATGATAGCCATATCGGCACGAAAAACGTGTTTGAAATAAATGATACTAAGATGTAAAATAAACAATATCTTAGAAATCAATTTTCAAGCACGTTTTTTCATATATAAATTTGTGTAGAGGAAATAAGGAACTATTAATAAATTGCTCATGACAATTACTTGTCTAAATGTCCTTTTGCGGCATTAGAAAATCTTGACATAAGGCACTGCACTTTATGCTTTTGCCTCCTATGCCTGCGATTTTCTTCTAATTACGAAGTAATTTGCAGTTGGACATTGTCACAAATAATTTTTTTACCGTTCCTTATTAGCCCTGTGACAGCGGAAAGCACTTTACAGACTGCGAATAGGAAAGATATAGAAATGGGGAGAATCAAGTTATGAAACAAAAAATCCTAATTGTGGATGATGAGGCGGGCATTGTGGATATGATGAAAAGCTATTTTGAACCGCAATATAACGTAATTACCGCATACAATGGCAAAGAAGCACTGCAAAAAGCCGCCTGTCAGCCAGATATTGTTTTATTGGATATTAATATGCCGGAACTAGACGGGCTTTCGGTATGCCAAAAGATGCGGGATTATATTTCCTGTCCGATTTTATTTCTGACTGCGCGGATAGAGTCGTCAGACAAAATCAATGGTTTTCAGGCAGGAGCAGATGATTATATTGTGAAGCCGTTTGATTTAGATGAATTGGGGGCGCGGGTGGCGGCGCATTTGCGGCGGGAACAGCGGCGGCAGGGGAATGCGGCTGTGCGCTTTTTTGGAGAAATGGCGATTGATTATTCGGCACGAACCATCTCTATTAATGGGGAAACAATTGCTCTATCCAAACGGGAGTTTGATATTGTGGAACTGTTATCGTTGAATGCTGGGCAGGTGTTTGACCGTGAACGGATTTATGAGGCGGTCTGGGGAATTGACGGGGCAGGCAGCAGCGATACGATTATGGAGCATATTCGAAAGATTCGTGCAAAATTTTCTGCGCATACGCTTTACAACTATATTGATACAGTTTGGGGGTGTGGTTATAAGTGGAATGGCTAAGAAAGGCAGGGCTTAAAAAATCTTTTTTTGTTTTAACGTTTCTTTGCCTTTGGGTGTCGCTGGCATTGGCTGCTTTGGTGTGGTTTATCTGTGTGAAAATTCAATCGCAGATTCCTTCTGACGGTTTATCCTATCGTTTAGATGGAATGATAATGCAGTTAGAGCCCTTGTATACAGAGCCGCTGACATTGTATCAAAAACGCGTGCTATCTGTGGTAGGGATTCTTCAAATACTATCATGTATTTTATTTCCGGTGTGTGGTATGGCTGTGGCTGGAATTTTATTTTACCGATTGAAATGCAAAGTACCAATTGAAATTTTGGAGGAAAGTGTAAAGCGGATTCAAAATCAGGATTTGGATTTTCACATACCAAAAGTTTCAGAGGACGAACTGGGACAGCTTTGTGCGGCATTTGAAACGATGCGTGACGAATTGCTGCAATCCAATCAGGAACTTTGGCGGCAGGCAGAGGAGCGCAAACGGTTAAATGTTGCATTTTCGCATGATTTGCGCAATCCCGTTACCGTGTTAAAGGGAACGGTAAAAATGCTGCGCAAACAGCAGGGGGCTTGTGATTTACAGGCATTGGAGCGTTTGGAAAACTACACTTTACGTATTGAGCAGTATGTAGAAGCAATGAGCAGCATCCAGCGTCTGGAGCAGTATCCGGTAAAGAAAAAGAGAATAGACGGCGTAGCATTAACTGCGGATTTAATACAGACGGCAAACCTTTTAGCGCCGCAGCTTTCGATTTCGGTGCGGGATTGTGGGATCGGCTCTGTGATATTAGATTATGGGCTTTTTATGATTGTTGCAGAGAATTTGATTGGAAATGCAGCACGTTTTGCTCAAAAAGAGATTGATATTTCCCTTGAAAAAAATGGAACTGTTTTTAAGATGCAGATCATTGATGATGGAGCAGGATTTCCGTTGTCCCTATTGCAGAACGGCCCAAAGCCTTTTGGAAAAATAGAGGAAGACGCTGCGCATTTTGGAATGGGGCTGTACAGCAGCCAGCTGCTTTGTATCAAACATGGCGGTGATTTACAGCTTGAAAATCAACAAGGGTATGGGGCGTCTGTTACGGCATTTTTTGCCTGCTCCCAATAAAGGTTCGTATAATTCACGCTTTTGGGGAATTTGCATATAATATATCAACTTGAATTTTGTGGTGGGTATATGAAAAGTATTTATATAGGCGACAGCGGGGTGTTGGTGCAGTATTTGCAGCTAGCGTTGAATCGGGCAGGTTTTCCAATTGACATTGACGGTAAGTTCGGGCATGAAACCTGCCGCGCGTTGGGCAGCTTTTTAGGCAGAAATGCAGGGTGTGTTGTAGATCATTCTGTGTGGGAAAAACTAATGCCATTTTTAAAAGGATATACAACATATACAGTGGCGGCGGGCGATACACTTTGGAATATAGCAAATGCATACGGGACAACAATAGAGGCTATCTTAACGGCAAATCCCACAATTATAGCAGAGCAGTTAACAATAGGAACACAAATATATGTTCCGTATGCTTTCCCGCTTGTTTCGGAGGAAGTGCCGTATACGTCGTTCTTAACTGATTGGATTGTAGAAGGATTGTCAATCCGCTATCCATTTTTAATAACGGGATGTATTGGACAGAGTGTTATGGGAAAAGAAGTCTGTTTTGTACAGATCGGAGTAGGCGAAAGACAGGTTTGCTATAGCGCAAGTTTTCATGCAAATGAATGGATTACAACGCCAATTCTTCTGAAATTTGCGGAGGAATACAGTGCAGCATATGCAGCAGATCAACCGATTTATGGCGAACTTTCCCGACCTTTATACCAGCAGTATTCACTGTTTTTGGTGCCGATGGTAAATCCGGATGGTGTGGATTTGGTCAATAATGTATTAAATAATGAAAGCTACCGCATGCGTACGCTAAAGATTGCCGCGGATTATCCACAGATTCCTTATCCAGATGGATGGAAAGCAAATATCGAGGGTGTGGATATCAATTTACAATTTCCGGCGGGCTGGGAGCAAGCACGGAAAATTAAGTTTGCACAAGGGTTTGTGTCGCCGGCTCCGCGTGATTATGTTGGAGAAGCGCCGCTTACTGCACCAGAAAGCTACAATATGTATGAGTTTACGCAGACTCATAATTTCCTTTTAATTATTGCATATCATACGCAGGGCGAAGTGATTTACTGGAAATATCTTAACTACGAACCAGAAAATTCGCGCCGTATAGCAGAATATTTCGGGCAGGTCAGCGGCTATGCGGTGGAGGAAACACCAGAAGCTTCTGGTTATGCAGGCTATAAAGATTGGTTTATTCAGACCTATAACCGCCCAGGCTATACCATTGAAGCCGGACTTGGCGAAAACCCGCTGGATATGGGGCAATTTGCAAAAATTTACCAAGATAATCAATATATATTGGTAAGTGGAATGACACAGATATAATATTTGTAACGGTTTAGAGGAAGAGGGCTAAACCGTTATTTTTATGCACACGGGCATCCAAAGGAACTGTCAATTGAAATTGTGTGTGCGTGTGTGATAAAATAATGTCGTTGCACTTATATTTACAATATCTGACTATTGGAGGAATTACCTTATGCGGAATAACAGAATGGATAATATAAAGTTCTTTTTAATATTTTGTGTCGTGTTTGGGCATATGTTGGAATTGGTAGATACAGGGGTATGGTATAAGATAATATATTCTTTTCATATGCCTGCATTTATTTTTGTTTCGGGATATTTTGCACAGTTTAACAGGAAAAAAATAATAAGTGTGCTTGTATACCCTTATATTCTATTTCAATGTCTGTACTTGCTTTTTGACGCCGTTCTTATTAAGCAGAATTTAGCATTGTTGAAAATTCAGTTTACAACACCTTATTGGCTGCTGTGGTATTTGGTGGCAATGATTTTTTATTACACATTAATTTCGTATATAGTTAATGGTAATTTTCGTATTTTATTTGGAGCCGCAGTCTTTCTTTCCCTAATTGCAGGAATGGATGCAAGTATTGGATATTATTTGTCGTTATCGCGATTTTTTACATTTTTACCCTATTTTATTTTGGGCGTAGGATGGAAGTCGCTGAGAGCAGATCAACTACGAAAGAGTTCAGTATTTAAAATTGTCAATGTACTATTAGTCCTGATAACATGTTATGTTTTAGGCAGGTATCATTTTATCAGTAATCTTATGCTGTATGGATCTCTTTCCTATGCGCGTGGACATTACAATTTTATCATAAAAGGAATCCTTTTGCTTTGCGGAATAAACTGGATCTTCTTTTTTATGTGGATAATTCCATCAAAATCAATTCCACTGATAACATCTGTTGGGAAAAATACCTTAATAATTTTTTTACTGCATGGGTTTATTGTAAAATCTCTTGAGCATATTGGTGGTATTTTTGTTTATTCGAAAGCTGTTAATATATGCCTGGCAGCTTTGATTAGCCTTGTGATTGTGTTTCTATTTGGTAATGATTTTATTGGTAGTCTGGGAAAAATGGTGTTTACGGGGAAAGGGATTGAAAAAATTGCAGGGTATTGCAGGCATCAAAGATAGCATAATTTCCATTTTGGGACATATATTGAGATATGGACAAAGGGGAGGCAAGAATGTGGGAAAATATAATGAAATTGTGCAGTTTTTCCCAGAACGACTGCGGCGGGATTGGGAGCAAAGTGGTCTGGATTTTCAGAAAGTACAAGAAATACGGCTGCGTGTCAACCAGCCGGTAAGAGTGCTTTGCGGCAGAGAAATACGGCTTTCCATGCGGTACGGGGAACGGGAACTTGAGGAGATATTCCGCTATCTTTGTCATGATTCTGTATATGCGTATGAGGAGGAGCGCAAGCAGGGATATTTAATGGCAGAGGGCGGGCATAGGATTGGAATTACTGGCGAGTTAACAACAGCAGAGGAGAATCGGTATATTGTGAAATATATCCGCTATATCAATATCCGTCTGGCGCATGAACATAAAAATATAGCAGGGAGTATTATAGAGTATTGTTATAATAAACAGTATGGAGTACCACTTAGTGTATTGATTATATCACCGCCGGGTATCGGTAAGACAACCATGCTGCGCGATATTATTCGTATTTTATCCAATGGCGGAAACGGGTTTGCAGGCTGCAATATTGGTGTAATCGACGAGCGGGGGGAGATTGCTGGCGCATATCGAGGCAGTGCGGTACTTGATTGTGGTGAGCGTACAGATATTATAACAGGCGGCGACAAGCAGCAAGGGATTTCCATTTTGGTCAGAGCCTTTGCGCCTAAAGTTATTGCCATTGATGAAATTGGTGGAGTAAGGGATGCGCAGGCTATTTTTTATGCTGGTGTCAGTGGATGCAGTGTAATTGCTACGGCGCATGGGGATTCCTTGGAAGATATTCAGCGCAAGGCAGAACTTTCTGATTTAATATTGCAGGGGATTTTTCAGCGTTTTATCCTGCTTTCTATGGAAGCAGACGGCAGACGCTATGCGCAGGTTTTTGACAAAGGAGGGATAGCGTTATGTGGCAAAAGGCAGTTGCAGGCATCTGTGTAATGGTTGGAGCATTTGGATTTGGATTATCGCTTTGTCAGGAAATAAATAGTGTTCTGCTGCATTTTAAGGAACAAAGGCGTATGCTGCTGTTTATGATTCGTGAGATTTCGTTTTTACATAGACCCATGCAGGAAATATTTGTGGCAGTTGGTGAGCGGTTAAAAGAGCCGTATCCAGATTTTCTTATGGCAGTTTCTAAGCGCATGGAACAACGCAGTGGCAAAAATCTGCAGGAAATTTGGCATGAGGAAGCACAGCAGCTTCAAAAAGAGGTTTTATGCCCAAAAGAAGCAGTGAAAATGCTATTGCGGATCGGTGAATGTTTTGGGTGTGAGGAGGACAAGATGCAGATGGAATCATTAAAACTGCTCGAAACGGAACTTGCCGAGGAGATTGACAGCCGATCGGAAGAAAAAGAGGAGAAAAGCAGGCTGATTCGGACATTAAGCCTATTAGCGGGGATATTCTGTATTATTTTATTTATATAAACTTATATAATTTTATTTATGCGCAGACTTGTGTAGAGGAAATATGCCGTTAAGACGGCGCACGATTCGCGCAGCGAGTAGGAGAGAAGGTTATTCCTCTGCTCGATTTTTAAGACGGGAAGCTGGCACGAATCGGATATGGAAATGGGGAATAAGATGGAAGTAAATCTGATATTCAAAATAGCGGCGGTAGGGATACTGATTACAATTTTAGGACAGGTGCTTAAGCATAGCGGCAGAGATGAACACGCGTTTTTGATAAGCCTTGCGGGGCTGGTTTTGGTGCTTTCGTGGATTGTGCCGTATATCTATGATTTATTTGAAATGATACAAAAACTATTTGGATTGTAGCAAGCCAATAAGGAACTAGATGTTGGTATAGTTGTAAGTTGTAGGAAAAGGAATACCAGATAATGCATTAACAGGATTTTGGAAAGGCAGGTGGTATCTTTGCTTCAGGTTTGTGTTCTAATTATGGCGGGGCTGTTTGCTGCGCTTGTTGTCAGGAAAGACAAGCCGGAATATGCAACCTTGATTATTTTACTGACCTCCTTTTTGGTTGCAATGAAAGTTCTTGGCGTAATGGAAGGGATTATGGAGGAAATGGAAAGCTGGCGCGAGATACTTAACGAAAATGTACGTTATATCAATCTTTTGATAAAGCTGATAGGCATCACTTATATTTGTGAATTTGCAGCAAATTTATGCAGGGATTCTGGGTATTCGGCATTAAGTAACCATATAGAATTATTTGGCAAAGTGACAATTATGGTGGCAGGCTTTCCTGTTATTAAAACCATGCTGAGAATGTTGGAGGAGATTATCCGATAGTTCCTAAAGCAAGTGAAGTAAGGAACTGTAGAAAAATAAGTGAGGGAGATACAGCATGAATGAAAGTATATTAGAGGGACTTTTACCCAATTTAGATATTATAGATGACTTTTTGAAGGAATTGCTGCCAAATAATCAGAATATACGTTCACTAAATTTGATTGAGGATGTGCTAAAAGGAAATTGGGTTTTGGAGCCGGATATTTTTTGGAATTATATGAAACAGGTATTTGCAGGGTACTTTTATAATTGGAAAAGCCTGTTTGTTTCCATATTGGTTTTGTTTATTATATCTGCTGTGGTTTCCGGTTTTTTAACTGCATTTAAAAATGAGGGGGCGGCAAAATGTGCCAAAATGTTTTTTGTACTCTGCCAGCTTGTGGTGTTGATTCATGCATTTCAGGAGGTTTTGGTAATTGTATCGGAAACGATGGACAAAATGCTGGAATTTCTGAAAATTATGATTCCCGCGTATATGATCTGTGTGGCTGCGGCAGGTTCTGGACTGACAGCGCTGATTTTTTATAAATTATTGGTGGGATTTGTCTGCTTAATGGAGGGACTGCTTGTAGCGTCGATGACGCCTTTGGTGGAGGGGTATATGATGCTAGGAGTGGTGGAAAGCATCTGGGGAGAAGAACGCTTTAAGGCGGTTATGGATTTAATTAAAAAAAGTGTTCAATGGCTGCTGCGAACCATGATTGTTGTGCTTTCGGGCAGCAGTATTTTGCAGATTATTATAACGCCGGTAGTCGATAAAGCAAATGTATCTGTTATCCAAAAGACAGCAGGTGCTATTCCCGGAATCGGCGATATTGCGGAGTCGGTTTCCAGTGTAACGCTTGCTTCGGCGGTTGCGGTAAAAAACAGTATGGGCGTACTGATTTTGTTGGTTTTGGTGTTAATTATCATTGCACCTGCAATCCGAATTTTTATAATACTTGGAACGATAAAAATAAGCGCCGCACTTGGCAGTATCTGCGGCGAACGGCAGATGATGCACTGTGTGGAGTATATTGCAGAGGCTGGATTTTTGCTGTTTCGTATGCTGGTAACCGTGACAGCGCTGTTTTTTATTACAATTGCTGCAGTAACCAATGCAACAGGAGGCGGATTGTAGAACATGAATGGAGAAGTGTGAAGAGATTTTCTAAGCCTGCAAAAAACGCAGACTAAGAAAATCTAAAGCTTCACACTGAAGAATCGCAAGTGCAGCGATTCTTCACGGATTGTTCGTGCCGCTGAGGCGGCATGACTGGAAGAGTGAAAGAAAATTTGCACTGTGAAGTGTGAAAGTGTCTTTCAGGTCTTGTTTGTGACTGGAAAGGAATGGTGAAAAATATGAATCAGCTTGCTGCCGAGGTGCGGAAACTTGTCTATACTGTGATATGTTTTCAATGTTTGCTGCAGTTAACCGCAGGAAGTCCCTATCAAAAATATCTAAAACTGTTTTCCTATCTGCTTACGATGTGTATTTGCTGCACTGTGGTATTTTCCGCAATAGGGCAGGTAAAGGGAAGTCTGTCGCAGTCGGATGCGTTGTATCAGGAATGGGAGAAGTCATGGAGCCAGTACAATCAAAAGGAGGTGGAACAGGATGTTAGAGAAATGGCGGAATGGTTTGAAGAAGCTATTGGCAGCGGGGAATAAGGAAACCATGCTGATTCTCTTTTTAAGCGGCATTTTAATTTTTGTTATTTTGCTTCCAACCGAACGAAAAGAAAGTACGCCTAGAAAAGATACCAGCAGCGCAAATCCGCTTGCCGCGAATACAAAAGAGATAGAGAATACTTATCGAAATTCAACGAGTGCAAGCAGTACCTCCAGCAATTCTTATAAGGAAAGCCTTGAACGGGAATTGGAGGAATTTCTATCAGGCGTTGAGGGCGTCGGCAAAGTGAAAGTGCTGATTTATATGAAAAATTCACAGGAATATATTGTAGAAAAAAATAAGCCGACCACCAATAAGGAAGGGGACGGCAGCCGTGAGGCAACAATTGATGAGGAAACGGTCTATACGGTAGATGACAACGGCAATCAAGTGCCTTTTATTTCCCGTACCGTCTGCCCTAGCGTAGACGGCGTCGTAATCGCAGCGCAAGGCGCTCGAGAGGAAACTGTAAGGCTGCGTCTTGTACGCCTTGCTATGTCACTGTTTGGCGTGGAAGCAAATAAGGTGGAGGTGTTGGTGTTGGAGGAGAATTAAAATTTCCTGCTTTTTTAGATCTCGGAACAACTAAATGAAATTTTAGTGATAATCAACCAACGACGAGAATAAGATAGAAGTAGTAAAGAGAAGCATAGGAAGGAAATGGTCTTGTGAAAAAAATATTAAGAAAAAATCAGATTATGATTACTGCACTTGCGCTGATGATTGCCGTAGCAGGCTACCTGAATTTCGCTGGAACCAAAATCGGCGAGGAGGACTTTATATCGGTAGATGGAAGCAACAGCGAATTAACGTATGAGATCTCAGATGAAGACACAATGAACGCAGATATGTATGCAATTTCATTAAGAGAAGATACAGAGGGTACAATTGCGGATTATTCACAACAGGCAGCAGCTACAGATGCCAACGGCGATATATTAAGTTTAGATACTGATGATGCAGCAATTACAGAGAATTACTTAACAGAAGGTATGGATACAAACGCATTGGCAGCAGATACTGCTGCAACAAACAATATGACAGACAGCAATTTGCAGGCGAATGCAGAAGCAGCAGAGAGCCATGGTGTTCTTGCAGCAAACAGCGAGGAGAACGCAGACGCCAATATTATTGAGCAGGAAGTGCCAGGAGAAGCCGTATTTACAAGTGCATCAGGTGTTTCCACAATAGCAGGCGCGAATCTTTTAAAAGAGCAGACAAGAGCACAGAACAAAGAGTCGTTAATGGAAATCATTAATAATGAGAGTTTGACAGAGGAAGCAAAAAAGGATGCTGTAAATACCATGATTACATTGACAGAAACTGCCCAGAAGGAATCTGACGCACAGATGTTATTAGAGGCAAAAGGCTTTGCGCAGACTGTAGTAAGCATTAGCGGCGACAGTGCGGATGTAATGGTTGCGGCTACGAGCCTGACGGAAGCACAGACAGCACAGATTATTGATATTGTACAGAGAAAGACGGAAATTGCACCAGAAAACATTATAATTACAGTTTCTGCACAATAATTGGAAATTTCAGGTGTCTTTTTCCGCAATATATGATATACTAAAGTGTAATGCTATGTTCGAGTGCAGCGTGATACTAAGCGCCGAAAAGACTGACGCTAAGCATAACATGATGCACACAGCCGCACAAGGGAAAATTGCCGCTTTGCGGCGTGCGCAACTGCACGGCAAATTTTTTGCCGTGCAGTATACACTGATTTGGCGGTTTGCAGCCAGTGTGACGCTGTATTTAGAAAGGAGAACTTATGAAAAGAATTTTTTTAATTGTTTTAGACAGTTTTGGCATTGGTGAAATGGAAGATGCAGCAGCCTATGGTGACAGTGGTACAAACACCATAGGCTCTGTGTCGCAAAGTGGATGGTTTGAAATACCAAATTTAAAAAAGCTTGGAATTTTTAATATTGAGGGCGTTGACTGCCACAAGAAAGAGCCAGTGGAAGCCCCGCTTGCGTGTGTTGCGCGGATGAAGGAGGCCTCTAAGGGAAAGGATACAACGATAGGGCATTGGGAAATTGCGGGAATGATTTCGCCTAAGCCGCTTCCCACTTATCCCAAGGGATTTCCTAAAGAGGTTTTAGAGCCTTTTTGTGAGAAAACAGGGCGCGGCGTCCTTTGCAATCTACCCTATTCTGGAACTGCTGTGATTCAGGAGTACGGGGAGGAGCATTTAAAGACGGGTGATTTAATTGTATACACTTCTGCGGATAGTGTATTCCAGATTGCTGCACACGAGGAGAAAGTACCATTAGAACAATTGTATGAATACTGCCGTATTGCACGCGAATTGCTGCAGGGAGAACACGGTGTAGGACGCGTGATTGCAAGACCCTTTGTCGGCGATTGCAAGGGCAGTTTTACAAGAACTGCGCATCGGCATGATTTTTCACTGCTTCCGCCGCGTATTACGATGCTTGACCAGCTAAAGGACGCAGGGAAAGATGTGATTGCAGTAGGGAAAATCAATGATATTTTTGCTGGAAAAGGGATTACAGAATATGTATATACCAGTGGAAATGCCGAGGGGATTACGCGCACGCTCGAATATCTGGATAAGGATTTCGAGGGGTTATGTTTTGTAAATTTAGTGGATTATGATATGCTGTATGGGCATCGTCGTGATGTGGACGGCTATGCAAAGGCACTTGCTTATTTTGATGAAAAACTGCCCGAAATTATGGGTAAAATGAAAGAGGAAGATGTATTGATAATTACTGCTGATCATGGTTGTGATCCGGCATATATGGCAACTACGGATCATACAAGAGAACATACGCCGTTTCTAATGTATGGAAAACAGATTCAGCCGATAAACTACGGGACACGGGAAACCTTTGCAGATATTGCAGCAACAGTGCTGGATTATCTAGGCGTTGTCAAGGAAACAGCGGGGGATAGTATGTTATCATTGTGGTAAAAGGTAACAGGCAGCAGAAAATAAATAAAAAACGCATGTTATTTGTAAAAGTAAACGGAGGAAATTTCAGTGGGTGACATTATAGAAGAAATTAATAAGAGAAGGACATTTGCCATTATTTCGCATCCAGATGCAGGCAAAACAACTTTGACAGAGAAATTTTTATTATATGGCGGTGCAATTAATCTTGCCGGAAGTGTAAAGGGAAAAGCAACTGCCAGACATGCCGTATCGGATTGGATGGAGATTGAAAAGGAGAGAGGTATTTCTGTTACTTCTTCGGTTTTGCAGTTTCACTACGACGGGTACTGTATTAATATCCTTGATACGCCGGGACATCAAGACTTTTCGGAGGACACATATCGAACATTGATGGCGGCGGATTCTGCTGTAATGGTAATTGACGCCTCCAAAGGCGTGGAAGCACAGACAAGGAAGCTGTTTAAAGTGTGCGGTATGCGTGGCATTCCGATTTTTACATTTATCAATAAGCTGGACAGAGATGCAAACGATACCTTTGAACTGCTTGACGAGATTGAGAAGGAGCTGGGAATTGCAACTTGCCCTGTGAATTGGCCGATTGGTTCTGGAAAACGTTTTAAAGGTGTATATGACAGGCATGAAAACCATGTGCTGACCTATTCGGATACACAAAAAGGTACGAAAGAGGGAGAAACAACCGTGATTCCAATGGATAATGAAGCGCTGTTATTGGAACAGCTTGGCGAGGAGGCACTTGGCACGCTGCGGGATGAAATAGAACTTTTGGATGGTGCCAGTGTAGAATTTGACATTGAGGAGGTTCGGCGCGGAAAGTTAACGCCTGTCTTTTTCGGTTCGGCGTTAACGAATTTCGGCGTGGAAGTATTTCTGCAAAATTTCCTCAAAATGGCAACAACACCGCTCCCTAGAATATCGCAGGGGGAATGGATTGATCCAGCAGAGAACGCTTTTTCTGCCTTTGTATTTAAAATTCAGGCAAATATGAATAAGGCGCACCGTGACCGCGTTGCTTTTATGCGGATTTGTTCCGGAAAATTTGATGCTGCGGAGGAAGTCAAGCACGTACAGGGCGGCAAAATTATGCGCCTATCCCAGCCACAGCAGATTATGGCGGACGAGCGTAAGATATTAAGCGAGGCGTATGCAGGCGATATTATTGGGGTATTTGATCCGGGGATTTTTTCCATAGGGGATACCGTGTGCGCACCGAAAAATAACATATGTTATGAAGGGATTCCCACATTTGCGCCGGAGCATTTTGCAAGAGTACGGCAAATGGACACAATGAAGCGCAAGCAGTTTATCAAGGGTGTCAATCAGATTGCACAAGAGGGCGCGATACAGATTTTTCAAGAGTTTAACACGGGTATGGAGGAGATTATTGTCGGCGTTGTCGGCGTATTGCAGTTTGATGTATTAAAATATCGGCTGGAAAACGAATATAATGTAGAGATTAAGTTAGAACCGCTGCCCTATGAGTATATCCGTTGGATCGAGAATAAGGACGAGATTGACTTGCAGAAGCTTACAGGAACGTCAGATATGAAGAAAATTCAAGATTTAAAGGGAAATCCGCTGCTGTTGTTTATTAATCAATGGAGCATCGGTATGACGCTTGACCGGAATAAGGGACTGGTACTTTCGGAGTTTGGACGGAATTAGAATGGGATTATGGATGGAGAAGGTAAAGACAGCGTTTACAGGGTTGTTCGTATTAGGGCTTATGCTCTGTCTTGGCGGATGTGCATTGGACAGCAGTTTTTTGGAAAATTTAGGCGGCAGTGCGGAAGCAGTACAAGAATCAGAACCATTACAGATGCAAGAATCAGCGCCAGAGCACGATACGCCTCCACTAAAAAATGGAAAGAAAAAGAAACAAGGAAATAGTGAAAAAGCGGAAACTGTGGAAAACGAAGAAAATAATCAGGATGCAGAGGACGGACAGGCTTCCGAAATAGTGCCAGAAGAAACGTTAGAGCCGGTAGCCGATATTTATTATGCATATTTTCAGCTTGACACAGTAAGCAAGAAACTGTATCATGAAATTCTTAGTGCGTTGACCAATTTAGAGGAAAGTATAACCATTTCTACATTGGATAAATCTTTGATTGACAAGGTGTTTTACAGTGTAATGAATGATCATCCGGAATTGTTCTATGTGGAGGGCTATCAATATACAGAATATAGCATTAACCAGAAAATTACGTCGATTACGTTTCAGGGAACTTATTCTATGACAGCCACAGAAGCCGCAGCGACACGGGAGCAGATTGACAAACAACTTGCGGACTGTTTTCGCGAAGTGCCTTTGAATGAGGACGAGTACAATACCGTGAAATATTTATATGATTATTTGATTCATAATACAGAGTATGATAAAAATGCAGCAAATAATCAAAATATTTGTTCGGTGTTTTTGCAGGGGCGCTCGGTCTGCCAAGGTTATGCCAAGGCACTCCAATATATGCTGCAAAACGTTGGAATGCAGGCACTTGTGGTAACAGGTTTTACAAACGGGGAACGTCATGCATGGAATTTAGTCCGCGTAAATGGAGCATATTATTATATTGATCCTACATGGGGCGACGCTTCTTATTCTTATAGTGGAGATTTGTCGGAGGGATCTTATACGCCGCCGATTAATTATGATTATTTTCTGGTCACAACTGACGAACTAACGAGGACACATTCTATTGAAATGGTGGTGCCGCTGCCGGATTGTGTCAGTGTTGACGATAATTATTTTGTGCGGGAGGGGCTTTATTATACTGCTTATAATAAAGAGATGCTTACATTGGTATTTGAAAGTGAAAGCACAAAAGCGGCAGATTACGTAATATTAAAGTGCAGCACACCGGAGGTTTATAATGAATTTATGCAGAAATTAATCAGTGATCAGGAAATTTTTGACTTTATTGACAGTCAGGGCGGAACGATTGCGTATACTTCCAACCAGAATCAGCGGACAATAAGTTTTTGGAATTTTTGCGGCGTATAGAGGAAGCAAACTTCCCGACTCGATTAGATGTTTTTTTAAATGACACCTTGCAAATATTGGTTGGTTTGGTATAATCAATTTAAGTTCATGGGAAAAATAGAGTACAAGGAGGGCTATTTCATGGAAAAAGAGTCAGAAAAAAAAGGGTATGTGTTTCATGCGGACACAGATGCGTTTGGAACGGTAAAAATTGCAAATGATGTGGTTGCAATGATTGCGGGGCTTGCAGCAACAGAAGTAGACGGCGTAGGCGCAATGGTAGGAAATATTACCAATGAGCTTATGGGGAAAGTTGGTATGAAGAAACAGTCAAAAGGCGTACATGTGGATATCCTTGATCGTACCGTATCGGTGGACTTGGCTGTTACTTTGCAGTATGGATTTAATATTCCTACAACCTGTAAGAAACTGCAGGAAAAGGTTAAGAACGCGATTGAAACAATGACAGGACTTGATGTATCTGAAGTTAATATTCGGATTGTCGGGATAAAAATGGCAGATGGAAAATAAGGTAGTATTATAATAAGGAAAAGATAAATGAGCAGACGAGAGCTTAGGGAACAAATATTTAAGTTACTATTCCGTGTGGAGTTTAATGGACGTGAAGAAATGCCGGAGCAGGAACAACTGTTTTTCGAGCAGTTTTCATATGAGGATGAGGAAATACTGGTAAAGGACAGCGATGCGCGGTATATTTCGGAAAAGAGCAGCAAAATTATAGATAGACTAGAAGAAATTGATGAAATGATCAATAAGCAGGCAAAAGGCTGGACAACGCAGAGAATGGGGAAGGTTGACCTAACGATTCTGCGTCTTGCGGTTTATGAAATAATCTATGATGAAAACGTGCCGGTAGGCGT
Source organism: Lachnospiraceae bacterium (assembly GCA_009774395.1). GTDB lineage: Bacteria > Bacillota > Clostridia > Lachnospirales > Lachnospiraceae > COE1. Next base: position 2,376 of record VSNQ01000039.1, on the reverse strand, counting down.
AGCAATTAATGAGGCAGTGGAACTTGCCAAGCGTTATGGGCAGGACGAATCGTCAGGATTTGTCAATGGGATTCTGGCGAAATTTGCGAAATAAAATGCCGCGGAGGATAGGATGCAGAATGTCTATACGGTTGCCCAAGTGAATTCCTATATCAAAAATATGTTTACGCAGGATTTTATGCTGAAATCTATTTTTGTAAAGGGTGAGGTCAGTAACTGCAAGTATCATTCATCAGGGCATATCTATTTTACATTAAAAGACGCAAAAGGCGTAATAACTTGTGTTATGTTTGCCGGCAGCCGCGCCGGACTTTCTTTTCAGATGCAAGAGGGTCAAATGGTGGTGGTTGGCGGTACGATTGACGTTTACGAAAGAGATGGGAAATATCAGCTTTATGCCAAGCAAATTGTGCTTGACGGTGCAGGGCGGTTGTATGAGAAATTTGAACAGTTAAAGCAGGAACTTGCAGAAATGGGAATGTTTGCGCCGGAATATAAGCAGCCGATTCCCAAATATATTCAAAAATTGGGTGTTGTTACCGCTGCGACAGGTGCGGCGGTGCGCGATATTATTGAGATTGCGACAAGACGAAATCCTTATATACAGATTATCCTGTATCCGGCGATTGTTCAGGGAGAACAGGCAGCAGAAAGCATAGTCAACGGTATAAACGCTTTGGAGTTGTTTGGTGTTGATGCAATCATTGTGGGGCGCGGCGGCGGTTCAATAGAAGATTTATGGGCATTTAATGAAAAAATTGTTGCACAGGCAGTTTTTGACTGTAGCATTCCGATTATATCAGCGGTAGGACATGAAACGGACACAACGATAATTGATTTTGTGGCGGATTTAAGAGCACCAACACCATCAGCGGCGGCAGAACTTGCAGTCTATGAATATGCGCAGTTAATGGAGCACCTGCAATTATATCAAAATACCCTGAACCGCTATATGCTGGCGCGGCTGGAGGAGCAGCGCAGCCGATTGGAAAACCGGAAGTTAAAACTCCAGATTTTAAGCCCAATGCATCAGATACAAGAGAAACGTATGTTTTGTATGGATATTGAGAGTAGACTGGAGAGCCATATGGAGGCAGCACTAACGCGGCAAAAGCATCGTATGGCATTATATACCGAAAAGCTAAAAGGCTTGTCACCGTTGGACAAGCTCAATCAAGGATTTTCCTATGTAGAAGATGATGCTGGTCATGTATTCAATGATATCCGAGATGCAAAAATAGGCAGTCTGGTTAATATCTACGTGAAAAATGGCAGGGCAACGGCACGGATTGAGCAGGCAGAGCGGATAAAAAAATAGAGTATATGTGTTTTCAGTGGCACAGGCTGTAGAAAGGTGTGAGTATGGCGTGGAAGAAGAATTGACGTTGGAACAGACATTTGATCGGCTGGAAACAGCGATTGAAAGGCTTGAGGACGAGGAAATTTCATTGGAGGAATCCTTTCAGATATATCAAGAGGGTATGAAGTTAATTCAAGCCTGCAACAGTAAAATCGACAAAGTAGAGAAAGAAGTCTTGAAAATTAGCGAAAATGGGGAATTAGCAGAATTTTGACCAATATTTGAAAATAAGCAACAGTTGGAAAGCAGCAAATTTTGAGCAGTATAAATAATGTAGCCATAAAATAAAAAAATGGAGAATTAGATGAGTTTGGAAAATCAATTTGAACAAGAACTGCACAATCGCGCAGAAAATATAGACAAGCTTCTCGAAAGCTATCTTCCCAAAGAGGAGGGGTGGGCAAAATGTGTTGCAGAAGCAATGAATTACAGTATAACGGCAAAGGGTAAACGGCTTCGCCCTATGTTAATGCAGGAAACGTATCAAATGTTTGGCGGCACGGGTAAAGAGATTATGCCGTTTATGGCAGCGATTGAAATGATACACACTTATTCGCTGGTACATGACGATCTCCCGGCAATGGATAATGACGAATACCGCCGCGGCAGAAAAACAACACATGTTGTCTATGGAGAAGCAATGGCGATTCTAGCAGGGGATGGACTGTTAAACTATGCGTTTGAAACGGCATTACAGGCGTTTGCGATAGAGAGCATTGACACTGCAAAGGCAGTAAAAGCGTTGACGATTCTTGCTGGAAAAGCGGGAATTTATGGTATGATAGGCGGTCAGACTGCGGATATTGAAGCGGAGAATCTCGGTAATCAAGTAACAGAAGAACATCTGTTATTTATTCACGAGCATAAAACAGCAGCACTGATACAGGCAGCAATGATGATAGGCGCAGTGCTTGGCGGGGCAGACGAAGCGCAGACAGCAGTTGTGGAACAGGCGGCATACGAGATTGGTATTGCGTTTCAAATACAGGATGATATTTTAGATGTAACGAGTTCGC
>VSNQ01000038.1 GCA_009774395.1 Lachnospiraceae bacterium | reverse complement strand
AAATCACTGTTTTGCGAACCATACAAACAGAAATTAATAAACAAACGTTCTAAAAAAGAAAGGAGAATAAAATGAACGAAATTATCACAGCTAATGGTGTTAAATACACCGTACAAAATCTAAATACAGGATTAAATACCATATCATTTATGGTGCAAGGATTAACAGTAGAGGACGCAGAAGCGGCATTTCGTAATGTGGAATCCCTGACAGTCGGAACAATCGGAACAGACGAAACAGAATACACTGTATATGGGGAATATCCAAACGTAACATACGAATCAATAACTAAGGATGCAGAGGATAATATTACTATTACAATGCACATACCAACAAAAATTGAACTGCAAATTGCAGATCTACAGGAATCACAGGCAGAACAGGACGAGGTTATAGCAACAATGATGTTCGGGGGTGAATTATAATGATGAATAATGCAGTTAAAAATATCATAGTACGAGTAATAAAAAACAGGATGGCAGCAGGCGAAGACATTGAAACTATCTGGGAATCATACCCAAAAATTACGAAAAAGGAAAAAAGTGAAATTTTAAAGGAATTAAACATAGCATAGGGAGGCAGTCTATGGAAAACAAGAAGGGAATAGACATTGCAAAATGGAACAAAATAACAGATTACAAAGCGGTCAGGGACGCGGGTGTACAATTTGCCATTGTTAAGGTAATCAATTCGCAAAATAAGCCTGACAGCCGTTTTCATGAGCATATAAATGGAATGAACAGCGCAGGACTGCCAATAACGGATGGATACACATATTCATATGCCAATACAAAAGATAAATCTAAAAAATCAGCAAATGCGTTTGTGGAAACAGCCGAGCCCAAAGGGATAAACACAATGTGGCTGGATTTAGAGGACAATGCTGTTAAGGGTCTGGGCAGCAGTATTATAGACATTATAGAAATATATAAGATGTTTGCAGATTTTGCCAACATGAAATTCGGCATATATACAGGCGCACAGTATTATAATCCATATTTAAAACCATATGCAAAAGAAATAGCAGATATTCCTATCTGGTGGGCACGATATCCATACACAAAGGAACGCACAATAACGGCAGACGTTCCCGATAGTAAATATCTGCCTACGGGCATGGGACTTGCAGGATGGCAGTATAGCAGTAAAGGCGTTATCCCCGGAATACAGGGGTATACAGATTTGAATGTGTGGTACAGAGAAACATTTGAAAACATACAACAGGAAATTCCGGTAGAATATAATCCATTTACGGAGCCGACATTTAATGTCACAATTGGAAAAACTGGGAATGATGCAAGCTGGGTACAGTGGTATTTATGGCGGTTTGGAAAATTGACAAACAGCACAGGACAAGCAGATGCATCAAAAATTAATGGTATTTTTGATGCAGAAACAAAGCAGCAAGTAATGGCAGTACAAGCACTGTTGGGATTAAATGCAGATGGCATTGTCGGAAAAATAACACGTACTGTGTGGAAAAAAATATGTTAGGAGGAATGTTATATGATGCGGGTAAAACATACGGACAAAACGCAGGCATGGGTGACGATTGCAGTATCAGCAGTCATGGACTTTTTGGGGATTTTGGCAATTCCAGTGTTTTTGATGGTTGGCTGCAACCTGATTGATTACATAACAGGGCTAATAGCATCAAAATATCGTAACGAACAAATGAACAGCTATAAAGGTATGCGTGGCATTGCAAAAAAGGTGTGTATGTGGCTGTTGGTAGTTGTGGGGGCTGTTGTAGACGAATTAATTAAATATGCAACACAAACAATGGGATTTAACATCCAGATTCCTTTTATCGTTGCAACACTGGTAGCAGTGTGGATTGTGGTCAATGAGATTATATCTATATTGGGATAGACCTGCCACCGTTTTTGATGCCAATTGTTAAACGCATCAAAAAAGAAGTCGAAGAAGTATCAAAATAAAACAAAGGGGTAAGGGCAATATATTTTTAATGCACTTATCCCATATTGTGGTAACAAATGATAAATATTTTGAATAATGATATTAATCTTTAAGGAGATAATTATGAATAGTTTTATTAGTTGGATAGGTGGAAAAAGATTACTCAGAAGCAGAATACTAGACGAATTTCCAGACAAAGGAACGTATGACCGTTACATAGAAGTGTTTGGCGGGGCTGGCTGGGTTTTATTTGGTGCAGACCGACACGCCGAACTGGAAGTGTATAACGATATAAACGGAAACCTTGTAAATTTATTCAAGTGTGTAAAGTATCATCCTGAAGCTTTGCAAAAAGAACTAGAGTTCATATTTATGTCTAGGGAACAATTTTTTGACGCAAAAAGTCAGATAGATATTAAAGGTCTGACAGATATACAAAAAGCAGCAAGATTTTATATACTGGTAAAAGAGAGTTATGGTACGGATTACGATTCTTTTGGAGTAAAATCAAGGAACATGGAAAATGCTGTTGAATACTTAATGAAGGTATCTAAACGATTAAATAATGTTGTAATAGAAAATGTTGATTTTGAGCGTATAATTAAAATATATGACAGAAGCAAGGCACTATTCTATTTAGATCCACCATATTATGGCGCGGAAAAATATTATTCGGCTAGTTTTGCATTAGAAGAACATATTAAACTAAAAACAGCGTTAGAGCAACTAAAAGGGAGGTTTATTTTATCATATAATGATTGTGAATTTGTGCGGACTTATACAATGAATACAATATTATTGAAGTAGAGCGGATGAGCAATTTAATAAAGGGAGAAAAGAAACCAAAATATAAAGAACTTTTAAATACAAAATACATTCCTGCAATAACGCATAAACTGATTGGATGGCAGTATACGTCAAACGGGCAGGTTTCAAGAGTAATAGGCAGTGTAGATTTGGGCTGACTGACAGGAAAGTAAACGGAATTGTAGGATAAATTACAAGTGTGCTTTACAGAAAAGTATGTTAAAGTAAATATATAAAGACCTTAATGCGCAAGATATAAAAAGCGGGTTAGGGTCTTTTATTTGATACTTTGATTAGAAAATTCAAATGTAGATATTGAATGATAGCATTAGATGTGATAGAATCAAGCTATGATTTAACAACAGGATTGTACAAATATAAATACAATTTTTAGAAAAACATAAAAGTGAACTGAAAAAGGAAGTTATCAGAATATTCAGACAATTACCTGCAAAAATGAGTCTTGTAAGCCTTGATTTTAGCGGTCTGTGAGAGGATACCGTAGAAATGTAAGTTACCCGATTAAGGGAATTGACACAAAGAAGCAACATTTATTACCTCAATTGCCTTTAGAGTAGAAATGTAAGTTACCCGATTAAGGGAATTGACACAAAACATATTTACTTATTCTTAATAACATGTTATATGGTAGAAATGTAAGTTACCCGATTAAGGGAATTGACACCCCCTCATAGATATCTATGGGAGTATCCATTTCAAAGGTAGAAATGTAAGTTACCTGATTAAGGGAATTGACACTCTCCTTTCTTTGGCTTTGGTACATCTCCCTTTATGTGTAGAAATGTAAGTTACCCGATTAAGGGAATTGACACTTGCTCCGCAAAGCTCTCCCAGAGCCTTGTCTCTATGAGTAGAAATGTAAGTTACCCGATTAAGGGAATTGACACATCATTTTATCCTGATATGGAATGGGCTCGAACTCGCGTAGAAATGTAAGTTACCCGAATAAGGGAATTGACACACATCATCATTACCAATAAAGCAATCTAGCTCATCTGTGTAGAAATGTAAGTTACCCGAATAAGGGAATTGACATATTATCAATTAAAGTACTATCAATATCACTAGAGTAGAAATGTAAGTTACCCGATTAAGGGAATTGACACACTAGATAAAACCTGAATGATATTCCCGATTTTTCAGTAGAAATGTAAGTTACCCGATTAAGGGAATTGACACAGATTTAAAAAGCTGTATTGGTCGTCCATCATGTGAGTATTACATCATATATAAAAAGGGCTTCAAAACCGATCTGTTTATTGGATGGGTTTTAAGTCCTTTTATATTTACATTCTTTTTGGTATGTAGTGAAAATCACAATAAATTCAGAAATATATTTTATTTGTTATTTTGATTGGTGAAACGAGAATTAGAAGATATGATACGATAAAGGGTTATAATAAGAAGTACTCTAATATAAAAATTATAGCAAAATTATAGCAGTTCAAGTCAAAAATCTTGTAAAATAAGGCTTTACACGTAATTGGCAAACTGACTTTTAATCAAGTTGTCCCGGGTTCGAGTCCCGGGTGGCTCATGAAATAGTAGAAACACTTGAAACTTTGATTTTTAGAAAGTTTCAGGTGTTTTTATTTTGGATAATGACAAATAATTATAATTTAATTAAGGAAATTCGCACTGTGAAGCGTGAATTTTCTTTTGTGTTATATTTTTGGCTGGAAAGAAATAGAAACAATATAAAAGAAGACTATGATTTTACCAATGGGAGAAGAAAAGCGTATGAAAAAAGGCTAAAAAAGCAGATAACAATAAACCTTGGCAGCGATACGGTAGACTTCTTTCAAGCGCAAAGTGAGGAATCAGTCGTACCTTACCAAATGCCTATCAATCTGTATTTGTCAGATTATGCAAAGTATAAAAAGCAGCTACAGATGTCTGGAAAATAAAGAGTGAAAAGAATAGTATAAATAGTTTGCGTGATATGGTAAAATATATCGCTCGTGAGGATAGTCCTTTGTACGAAAAAATATCAGATTTATATAAAACTTCATAACTATATGAATATTTTCCCGAAAATGAGAAAAAATAACATAACAACAAGGCTTGTAATACCTTTTCATGTAAAGGCTTATCTTATGTATTTTTATGGAGGGAAATCATTATGAAAAAGAAAACGGCAGTACAGGGCAAATCTTTAAAGCGGAGAACATTGATAACAGCAGTATGCGTTACGTGTGTGCTTTCGTTGTCTGCTTGCGGTAAAAAGAATAATAACAATGAGAACAAAGATCCACTGACTGGTGAGGATATGTCACAGACAGAGAATGGCTCTGATGAGGGCTCTGGTACCAATGCAGGAAGCACTGAGGGTGCCGATAATTCTGATAGTGCCGATAATTCCAACAGCGCTGATAATTCTAAGACGTTTCAGGATATGATCAATGATGAAAATTCTGACCCCAATTCGATTATTGATTTTATTAACACGAATATCGTAAGTGCGGGCGCAGCAGACGTAAAGAATTTTTTTTCTGGTCTGTTAGGCTTTGGGGATGATGTGCGCAATATTGATTTTACAAAGCTAGAGAGCAGCAGACAGTATATGCCGGAGGATATGATTGCGTTTTCAGATTTAATGAAGCTGGAAGCGGATACGCCATCCATGGTAATGTCAGATGAGGAAAACCGCAGAGTTATTAATATGACACTTTCGGAAATGCTGGAGCGCGCATTGCTGTTTGAGCAGCATTTGCAGAAGTACCCCAATGATGTTACAACGGATGCCGCATCAAGACTATATGAGGAGATTGCGACAAATGCAATTTCTGGCGGATATAATAAGGCAGAAGGTGTTTCACATTATTATAAGGGCGATTCGGAAGATGTAGTAGATGATGAAGCACTGAAATATTATCAACAGTTTGCCGATGCAAATCCGGATAGTAACCTTGGAAAGATTGTAAAGGAGTACGTGGGAATCCTGCAATCCAATCAGTTTAAGATTAATGATGAAATGGAGCAGTTTTATAAGGGATTGGGACAGAAGCTGAATGTTAGCAGATTATCAAATGAAGCCAGCGGAAATGGAACAAATGGCAGTGATTCGAACGGCGGCGGAACAAATGGCGATGGTACGAATGGAAATGGAACAAATGGCAGTAACGCAGATAAAAACGGCACAGCAAACAATAGTACAGCTTCGAATGGGAAGGGTACTGAAGGCGCTGATACAGTAATTCAGGGAACCGTTTCTCGTTAAACTTTATTTGACAAAGCACCATACCTATGATAGAGTAGAAACAGTAAAGGGTATGGGAAATGATAGTTTATATTTTGACATTTGTGTCACTTTTTATTACGGATGGATTCTTAAAATTTTATATGGAAAAGCATCTTAGACCAGAGGAAACAAAGCAGATTGGCAGCGGCAGGATTGTGTTGAAAAAATATCACAACACAGGTGCCATGTTTAATATGGGAGCCGCACGTCAGCCGCTGATTGCGCTTGTTTCACTGGTCTTTAGTGCATTTGTTGCTGGTATCTATGCCGCAACGCTTGGCACAAAAGGAAAAAGGACGCTGAAAATGGGGTTGTCACTGATTTTGGGCGGTGCATTCAGCAATACATATGATAGATTAAAACGAAGATATGTGGTCGATTATATTTCATTTCGCTTTGGAACGCCGCGGTTTAAGCCGTTGCAAAGAATTGTAAGTCGTTTTGAAGGGATTGTATATAATTTATCGGATTTTGGGATAATAATAGGAGCAGTGTTGTTGGTGTGTGGTGTAGTGCATGAATCATAAAGATAGTGCGCATATATTTGCATAGTGTAAAGAACTTGTTATGCAGACAATAAAATAGGTTTTTTTATATTTATGAACGATTAGATTTTCCTTTCTGCGCAGCATGTATTATCTGATTAAGCAATAAGGGCGCGCAGAAATTGGAAAATCTTAATTTTTGTTCGTATAGCCTTAGATATTTTTTAGAGTTTGGGGTAATCTGTTAATTTGCGGTAATTACGGTTCCTACTTTTTCATTAATTACATCTGCGGTTTTGTCAAGCGATGTAATAACCGCTTTTCCGGAGGGCACTGTTTCTAAGTAAGAAATAGCAGCTAAAATTTTTGGCAGCATATCTGTTTCGCCAAACTGCCCGTCTTCGATAAATTTTTTTGCTTCGGAAACGGTCATGGATTTGATTGGTGTTTGGTTTTCTTTTCCGAAATGCAGATAAACGTAGTCGACATTGGTAAGAATTAGTAATTCATCAGCCGCTAAATCCGATGCAAGCTTTCCGGCAATGCTGTCTTTTTCAATTACAGCGGAAGCACCTTTTAAAATATGCTGTTGTTCAATTACTGGAATCCCACCGCCGCCGCAGGCAATTACAACTTGATTGGCGTCTGCGAGTGTTTTAATTGCTTCGATTTCGACAATATCAATCGGTTTTGGCGCAGCGACAACACGACGGTAGCCGGCTTCCTGCTGTACTACATAATTTCCTTTATTTACTTCCATATCGGCATCCTCTTTTGACATATAGCGTCCGATTATTTTTTTGGGCTCGTAAAATGCTTCATCGTAAGGATCAACCGTTACCTGCGTTAAAATCGTGCTTACAGGCACTGAAATGCCGCGCTTTAACAGTTCTGAACGCAGAGAATTCTGGATATCATAGCCAACGTATCCTTGGCTCATAGCAGAACAGACGCACATTGGCGCAGGCGTATAGTCGATATAAATACGCCGCAGTTCCGTCATGGCCTTGTGAATCATACTGACCTGCGGGCCGTTACTGTGTGTAATTGTTAGCTGATAATCTGCTTCAACCAAATCCGCTAGTGCCTTTGCAGTGTTTTTTACAGCGTCAAGCTGCTTTAATATCGTTGTGCCCAGCGCTTGATGCCCAAGTGCAACGACGACTTTTTTCTTGCTCATATAAATCCCCCATTCTACCCGATAGTGGTAAATTTGTGCTGCATATTAATTTACCATATCAAAAAATTATTTTTGTATTTATTCCGTTTAAGTTTTCTATTATGAAAAAGTATATCAAATTATAAAGCGTTTGTATACTGTGAAATTAGAAAATCTTAACGGTCGTCAGTATAACTCTCTTGTCCATATAGTTCTTCTCTTAAAGCTTTGCAGACTGCGGCGGTTGCACGTGTGTCTTCGGGTTCTTCTATTTCGGTAACATCATATGCGAGCGGATTTGCCACAAAATCCTTTAAAACGTCGTTTATTATTTTATGTTCTTCTGGTGTGGCAGTAATACGGATATCCGGTGTATCCGTGTCTAATTCACTCCCATTTAGTTCACATAGGTTTACCGTGCCATTTATTTTACATTCCAAAAGTAAAGCCGCAATATCAGAAATAATGTCAATCGCATAATAAAATTCTACTTCTGGTTCGTCGTAGTCTGAGTCTATGTTTTTTAGAACAGCAGTTAAAGGTTCTTCATGTTCACGGAAATTGCCGTTTAGCTTATCGAGTCCGATATCCGCAAATATTTCTCTAATAGTAATTTCGTCCTTATGTTTGTCTGCCAGATAATCGATCAGTGTTAAGCTGTCTTCTGTTTGCCCGATACAGTTATCCCAATATTTATCTTCAATATACATAACCAGCCTCCTTATAATAATGAATGAATATTATCTTGTATTTAAGTATAAGAAGCCATATTTTGGTTGTCAATTATTTGTTAAGAAATTCTAACCTTGACAAAGTTTTCCAAAACTGCTATGATATAATCATAAACAAAAGTTGTATCGTAAACAAAAGTTGCATAACACCCCAAAATAGGAGAAATGTATGACGGACAGAGAAGCGCAAATCTTTCATTGGATTGCAGAAAATCCTATGATATCACAGGAGGAGCTGGCACAGAAGGCAGGAATTAAACGCTCGTCGGTCGCAGTCCATATTTCGAACCTAATGAGGAAGGGATATATTCAGGGCAAAGGATATATTATGAATACACCTTTATATTGTACTGTTATCGGCGGCGCCAATATGGATATTGGCGGTGTGTCGGATGAAATACTTATTGATAACGATTCCAATCCTGGGACAACAACAATATCGCTTGGCGGCGTTGGAAGAAATATAGCGCATAATATTGCATTGTTGGGCGCAGAGGTAAAGTTTATAACGGCGTTGGGAAATGATATGTATGCGCGCCAGATTATTGATAATTGTGATAGTTTGGGAATTGATATTAAAGAATCGTTATATGCCCAAGATGCCGCGACCTCGACATATCTTTATATTGCCGATCAGTCCGGAGAAATGCATGTTGCAATATCGGATATGAAGATTTACGACAAAATAACACCAGAATTTATCAGCAGAAAAATGGATAAAATCAATTTTGGAAAGCTTGCGGTTGTCGATACCAATATTCCCCAAGAAACACTATGCTATATTGCAGATCACTGCAAAATACCATTGTTTGGAGAAACGGTTTCTGGCAAGAAGGCAGGCAAGCTTTTGCCCATTTTGGAAAAGCTGCATACCATTACACCCAACAAAATGGAAGCTGAAATATTAAGTGGTATTGCTATATGTGATAAAACATCATTAGAAGCAGCAGCGGAGGCATTGCTTGCAAAAGGAGTCAAAAATATTTTTATTACACTAGGCAAAAATGGTGTGTATTGCACGGATGGAAAAAAGGCATTTTATGAGCCTGTAATAGAGGGAAAGCTTGTCAATACAACCGGAGCCGGAGATGCATTTATTGCTGCGCTGGCGTATGCATATACGCAAAACCTTTCTTTACAGGACAGTGCAAGGCTGGCAGCAGCAGCGTCAAGCATTGCGATTGAAAGTAAGCAGACGATTAATCCACAGTTAAGCATTGCAGAAGCAGCAGCGCGCGCAAATATTGTATTGTAACCGCAAATAATATTTGCGAGAATTATGAATTAGGATATTTTAAATTTAGGATATAATGATTAGCCCGTCAAAAGGGTATTTTTCAAAAGAATGGTACAATATATTGTGATTATGACAGATATACATATTCTATATATTGTGGTTATTTTTCTTAATTAACTCTTTTGACGCTTTAATCATATAATGAATAAGGAGGATTTTATATGAACCAATATTTAGATATATCGCAGGAAGTAGCAGAAGCCCTTGCAGAGAACAAGCCAGTAGTAGCGTTAGAATCCACGATTATTTCGCATGGTATGCCATATCCGCAGAATGTGGAAACAGCCTTAAAAGTAGAACAGGTTATTCGGGATAATGGCGCGGTTCCAGCAACTATCGCAATTATTGGAGGCAAGTTAAAAGCCGGTTTAACAAAGGCGGAAATCGAGCATCTTGGCAAAACGGGTTCGGCAGTAACGAAAGTTTCCAGACGTGATCTCCCAATTATTGTAGCAAAAGGAATGGACGGTGCGACGACGGTTGCGACGACAATGATTATTGCAAGCTTGGCAGGAATCAAGGTGTTTGCAACAGGTGGTGTCGGCGGTGTGCATAGAGGGGCGGAAACAACAATGGATATTTCTGCTGATTTAGAGGAACTTGCGATGACACCAGTAATGGTTATTTGTGCGGGGGCGAAGTCGATTCTTGATTTGGGGCTTACATTAGAATATCTTGAAACAAAAGGTGTACCGGTCATTGGATATGGTACGGATGAACTACCTGCATTTTATACCCGTAAAAGTGGTTTTGGTGTGGATTATCAGTTAAATACACCAAAGGAATTGGCAGAAGCTTTTTTGGTAAAACAAGCAGTTGGGTTGAAAGGCGGTATGCTTGTGACGAATCCCATACCAGAGGAATATTCTATGGATTCGGAAGTGATTAATAAGGCGATTGATGAAGCAATTGCTGAGAGCAAGCGCCAAGGGATTCATGGAAAGGATACAACGCCATTTTTATTGGCAAAAGTAAAAGAGATTACCGGAGGCGACAGCCTTGACTCTAATATCCAACTTGTATTTAATAATGCAAGGCTTGCGGCGCAGACCGCAGCAGAGTTATGCAAAATAAAATAAAAGCTTTTCTGCTTCAATGATTTTAGGGCGGCTTTGAAAATTCCAAAGCCGCCCTTCTCCTAAAAGGGGATATGAGAAAAGTGAAACAAAAATTAGATATAAGCAATTTTTATGGCATCCAGAAAGAACCAAACGGATTTAAGTAGTCAAAATCTCTTTCGTCATTATGGTTCTCCTGCTGCTGTTCTTCGGCATCATCTCCAAAAATATCCTTGGTGCCTAATGTAAGAGAGAATTTCTGTTCGGAATACCCATTATTTCCCTGTATCATAGCCACAATTTCAACGGTTTCACCGGAACGGTAATAGGTCAACAGACTTTTTAACTCACTCATGGATTTTACTGTCTGACCATCGAATTTGGTAATAATATTGCCTTTTGACAGACCTGCTGCTCCTGCCGGTGAATTGTCATAAATTCTATTGATAAAGATACCTACAGGCATTCCATAGGTTTCGGAAATATCCGTTGTTACATCTGTACCGCCAATACCAAGATACCCTTGTGCCTGCTCTGGTACAACATCTCTTGTTTCCTTTAACATTAACTCCTCAATAATTGACTGCACGTCAGAAATGGGAATTGCATAACCCATGCCCTCGACGGAACTTGATGAAACTTTAACGGAATTAATGCCAATAAGCTCACCATTCATATTTAAAAGAGCGCCGCCGGAGTTGCCAGGATTAATGGCAGCGTCTGTCTGAATTAAACGGTTTGTAATGGTGCTACCCTGTTCGTCACTAACGGTTACCTCGCGGTTAAGAGCACTGATAATGCCTGTTGTAATTGACTGACCATAGCCTAGTGCATTACCAATAGCGACAACATCCTGTCCCAGCACCAGATTCGAGGAATCGCCAATGGTTGCAATCTTAATCTGAGAACGCATCTCGTCTGTGATATCTTCCAAAGAAACAGCGATTACTGCCAAATCCTTGTCAGCTTCATAGCCTTTGACTCTTGCGCTGACCAAAGATGGCTCATCATTTGCTTCATCATAACTGAATACGACACTAAGCTCATTGCTGCCGGATACTACATGGTAGTTTGTGACAATTAAAAGCTCTGATTCGTTTTCGCCGATAATAATACCAGAACCGCTGCTTTCCGTATCCTGCTGGTAAGTACCGAACATTGTACGAACTTCTGAAACGCCTTTGTTTGTAATTGATACAACGCTAGGCAGGCAGTTTTGGGCAATTGAAGTAATCGTCGCAGTAGATGCTGTTTCAAACGCTGCGTTTGAAGTACTAAGTGAGTCGGTAGTGGTAGTCAGTGTAGAATTATTTTTGCTGTTTTCCAGCTCTGCCTGAAGCTGCTGTACTTCCGTTTTTACCTGCTTTAAATCTTTTGTAGTGAAATAAGCCGGAAGACTGAATGCCGCACCAGCAGTTACACCAAAGATTGCGCCTAGACAAGCTATGGAAACCGCTTTCTTTGCAAATGATTTTGGTTTTTTGGGTTTTCCATTTGGAGTACTGCCCGTTTGCTCATAACTATTGCCAGCAGTATAATAATACTCTGAATAACCATTGTTTGTATTGTTAGTGGACTGTGAATTATTATAATCGTTTTCGTACATATTAAAAACCTCCCTATTTATGTGCAGACTCGTGTAGAGGAAATAAGCAGTTAAGACAGTGTACGAGTCGCACAGCTTGTTAATGCGGCACTTTTTTGCAATCCCATTTTGATTTATAGTAAGCGCAGATTTTATTGGCGTTTACTTGCGTTGACCGCGTGATATTTTGCTGTGCCGTATGATTTATCGTTGCTATGGTTATAATTTATACTAAATTTGTGTTGCATTTGTTATTGAAATGTGATAAAAATGTGAACTCCATAAATCAATTATAAAATAGTGAAAATTGCTGTCAATAGTTTCTCCTAATTTTACAATTTTTAGTCAAATACATAAAGACAAAACATAATACATTAGATTAATATGGAAAATTAAACAGTGCATTTTTTTGCAAGGTATGATAAACTAATGAATAAACAGAAAAAAATAAGAAAATAGGAGAAACGAAACAATAGGAAAGGAAAATAAATATATGGAATACGAAGATTTTTGTGAGCAGCTAAAAAGCGGTGTTTTGCAAAATATGGAATGGAATTTAACAGAAAAAGAGTACGAATTTTATCCGGATGGTTATACCGCAGACGGCGACAAGGAAAAACTTGAATTTATTCAAAATACAAATATGAAATATCACAATGTAGAGGCAAACGTATTAATGGGGGATTTTATTGTCTTGACTTTTGGAGATGAATACAGTGTCAATACCACCCGTTTTTCTGTGAGAGGGCTTTACGAGAAGTTTCAAAAAGATGGCTGGGGTGCAGTTTGGAAGCTGATAGATGATAATATTAAGCTGCTGCGCGATGTGGATATTAACAATGTTGCCAAGCATTTAATGGATTATGAAGTGATTAAGGAACGTTTGATTATCCGTCCGATTAATTACACGGATAATAAATATGAACTAAAAGAAGCAGTACATAAAGTTCACGGTGATATTGCGCTTGTTTTGTATGTAAAGCTATATGACAATAAAGAGAGAGGACTTGGCACCACAAAGATTCATAAAGATGTTTTTGAAAGTTGGGGCAGGGATTTTGACGAGGTATGGGAGGCCGCGCTGATAAACACTAATATTGATGCGCTTCCTCGTATGTATATGACTGTGACAGAATGCATTAAACCGCCTTATGATCGCGGGGCTTTTATGTCATTGAATAGTGATATTAAAAAAATTGGAAAGATGCAGGTTCCAACTGTGACAACGACAAGGCAGGTAAACGGTGCAATTGCGATGTTTTATCCCGGCGTGAAGGAAAAGATTGCAGAACTGTTTGACAGCGGTTTTTATGTTGCATTTACCAGCATTAATGATGCCAGAATCCATCACAAAGATAGCATATCACCGCGCGTAGTTCTTCATTCCTTAAAAGAAATTAATAGAAAATTTGACCCAAATGATACATTATCAAGAAAAGTATATTACTATGACCGTGATAAAAAGACATTTGACCCATTATCATTATAAAACGAAAAGCAAACTAACGCTGCCACAGTAGAAATACTGTTATAATTCAATTTATACAGGGGCTGTCGCAATAAGCTTTGATTATACAAGATATCGTATAAATCGCAGCATGATGTTAGACAATTTTGTATACGTTTTCCTGAGTTATTGATTGACAGTTCCTTATTGCGACAGCCCCATACGAAAATGTACATATAGTGAGTCGAAATCCATTTGCATAATGAACGCAGTTCGTATTACAATTTTGGCATGGATTTTTATCTGTTACAAAAATAGAATGAGCAGTAATATAAAAAAGCTATACGGCATTGAGTAAATGCTAAATATTGTATGAAAATCTCTATGAATACGGCATTGAGCAAATGCTAAATATTGTATGAAAATCTCTATGAAATGTGATAAAATTAGTTTCTAGGGATTTTTAATACCTGCCCGATATTGATGAAGTCGCTTGTTAAGCCATTTAGATTTTTAATCGCATTGACGGTTGTGTTGTACCGCTGCGCGATCAGCCATAAGCTGTCGCCAGCCCTTACAGTATATTCTATTGGTGAATTGGACTGTGAAACTGGGATTTTCAGCACCTGTCCGATATTGATAAGATTGCTTGTTAAGCCATTAAGGTTTTTAATCGCATTGACGGTTGTGTTGTATCGTTGTGCAATTAACCAAAGACTGTCGCCAGCCTGTACGGTATATTCAATGGTACTATTGTTACCGCCGGTACCGTTTGAAGGGACATTCTGTTCAATTCCTTGATAAGTATTATATAATGCGTTCCAAGTGAGCGAGCCGACAATACCGTCTGCTGCAAGCCCCATAGCCTGTTGAAATGCGATAACAGACTGTTGTGTACCGTTGCCGAAAATTCCATCCTGCAACGGGCTTGGTACATTGGGATAATACTGAGCAATGACATCTAACAAGTATTGCAGTGTGATAACATCCTGTCCGCGGGAACCTTGGCGCAGTACCACATTAGGTGGAACGCTTCCAATACCTAGAGAAGTACCTTCGCTGTCAAGCTCTGCAAGTCTGGTGACTGCCGTATACAGGCTGGAAATCTTATACCAAGTCGATTTCCCTACAATACCATCGGGTGTTAATTGGAAAATCTCTTGAAATTTTGTGACAGCGGCTCTGGTACTGCTTTGAAATGTGCCTAATTCGTCGGTAATCGCCGGAATTGCTGGATAATTCTGTCGAATCCGGTTTAAATAAGTTTGGATTGTCTGCACATCAAGCCCTGTACTGCCAACCCGCAGCGGTGTTCCCGGATAAGAGGACGGAATATTAGCGATTGCCTGCGTTTCTGTGATTTCAATATCTTTGGGGTAATAGGAACGCAGAATTTGCAGCGGCGATAATCCTTGATTTGCCAGTGATACGGTTCCCCATTGTGATAGCCCTTGACAAGTGGCAGTTGTTCCATTGCAGAAAGAGGTGAAATAAGGCGCTGTCTGCCCTTGCCTGCGGAGATATTCATTAAAAATGTCATCGACAATCCGGCTAATCGACTCATAAATTGGACGTCCATATACAAAATATTGATCGTATGCAGTGCTGTTGGTGATGTCAAAATTGTATCCGCGGCTCCGATACAGCGGGGCTGACAGAATAAGACGAAATAAATTATACTAAGGAACTGTTTAGAAATTACTTGTGACAAGTGCGCCGTATAAATGTTCCTATGCAAAGAAGAAAATCGCAGGCATAGCGGGCTGCGTCAAGATTATCTGATGCCTCGGATGGACATTTAGACAAGTCAAATTGATGAGGTATTTATTGACAGTTCCTAAGTATAACAATATGCACACAGCCGCACAAAGGAAAATTGCCGCTTTGCGGCGTGCGGCTGGCGCAGCTGAACGGCAAATTTTTTTGACGATCAATATATTTAGAGAAAGAAATTATATAAAAGGAGATGTATGAAATGGAACAATCTATCAAAAAACTTACACTAGCAGCAATGTTTATCGCAATTGGCATGATTCTTCCATTTTTTATAGGGCAGATTCCGCAAATAGGAAATATGATGTTACCAATGCACATTCCAGTTTTTTTGTGCGGGTTAATTTGCGGATGGCAGTATGGAGCAGTGACAGGGTTTGTTTTGCCAATACTACGTTCAATAGTGTTTGGGAGACCTGTACTGTTTCCGGCGGCGTCGGCAATGGCATTTGAATTGATGACATATGGGCTTGTTGCAGGATTTCTTTATGGACATTCTAAGTGGCAGTGTGTGATAGCATTATATCGCTCTTTAATTGTGGCAATGCTGGCAGGACGTGCTGTGTGGGGGGCTGCACAGATTATTTTCTTGGGAATTGGCGGAAATGCATTTACTTGGAAAGCATTTATGGCAGGTGCCTTTCTTAATGCAATTCCTGGAATTATTGTTCAGCTGGTTTTTATTCCTGCAATGATGGTAATACTCAATCGCACGGGGCTAGTGCATTTTAGAAAACATAATGCGCAATCCAACACAATGAAAGGAACCCGTTAAATGAAAGCAGCGGCAAAAGAAGTAATCACGGAAGTAGTGACTCCAGAAAAAGTGACTCCAAAACAAGTGATCGCAGAAGAAGTGATCACAGAAAAAGTGACTCCAAAAGAAGTGATCGCAGAAGAAGTGATCACAGGAAAAGTGACTACAAAACAAGTGATCACAGAAAAAGTGATCACAGAAAAAGTGACTCCAAAACAAGTGATCACAGAAAAAGTGATCGCAGAAAAAGTGACTACAAAACAAGTGATCGCAAGGGAAGTTATAACAAAAGCGGAAACGCTACTTAACAAAAAGAATCCGGTTCTGGTGGCAGTGGAGGGGAGATGTGCATCTGGGAAAACGACACTTGCGTCAGTTTTACAAGACCTTGCGGGATGGAGTGTATTTCATATGGATGATTTTTTCCTACAGCCGTGGCAGCGCACCGAATTACGGATGCAGACAGCAGGCGGTAATGTGGATTATGAGCGTTTTCTTGCAGAAATTTTAGAGCCATTGAAAAAGGGGGAAACAGAGATTGCTTATCGTCCATACCAATGCCGACACCAAAAGCTTGCCGAACCTGTATATATAAAAGCCAAACAGGTCTGCCTTATGGAAGGATCGTATAGCTGTCATCCAGCATTGTGGGATTTTTATGATTTAAGAATATTTTTAACGGTATCGCCACAAGAACAGAAACGGCGTATTCTTGCGCGCAACGGCGAAGATGGTTATATGCCATTTGCCAAACAGTGGATACCGCTAGAGGAGCAGTATTTTAAGGCATATCAAATCGAGGAACGGTGTGACTTACACTTTACACTGTGCTGACGTCAATCCCAGCAATTATTACATTCTGAAAATAGGCTTTATTTTCTGCAGGATATACCTGGCAGCATTGCAGGAAAACGTATCGCCAGATATTATGGTCGAATTGATAAGCAGTTTTGAAAGAAATGGGGCAGCACTGAATGGTAAATTCGGTGTTGCCCCACGTGCAATATACGAGTATTTTACAGAGAGGGGATTTGAAACGATTGCCGTTACGGATAATAATATAGAAGCGATAAATCGTATCGGAAACGACTTTTGCGCAATTATTGTTACAGCTTATAACAATAAGAATGATATTACAGATATGATTCACACAGTATGTATAACCAGAAGAGAAAACGGCGAATATGTAATTCATAATGAATACAGAAAAAATACGGCCTCCGGTATATGGGAAGAAAACAGAACAGGGATGTTTACATTAGCAGATGCCATAGCAAAAATAGGACGGGATTCGGCAGCAATTTGTATTATTGGGATAAATCACAGAAATGGAAATTGACTACTCGTTTAAACAAGTGAATATTGTGTTTCAAACTTTACAACAAAAATTATTTATCTTGACAAACGTTTGTTTACAATTTATAATAATTTCAAACAAATGTTCAAAGGAGTACATTTATGGATAAAGTGAAAGGGAGCATAGAAACGTTAAGTGGAATGCAGATTACAGCAAATATGGAGGGATTGGACGCTGAATGTAAACTGCTGTTAAGCAGTAAAGAAATTTTAGCTGTGATTTTAAAGGAAACCATAGATGAATATAAGAGTTACAGCCATAAGGAAATTATGGAATTTATCGAAGCAAATTCCATAGAATCAGACAAGGAAGTATCACCAGGAAGAACCAATTCGCAGATATCAAGTGATAATGGAGAGTTTGCACTGCTCAATGAAAAGGTATCGCGTTTTGATATCCGTTTTAAGGCAAAAAATCCAATATTGTCACAAGAGAAGATAACCATTAAACTGCATATCGATGTTGAAGGTCAGAAATCATACCGCCCGGGATATCCTGTCGAGAAACGCGGAATATATTACCTTTCCAGAGAGTTATCATCCCAACTGCCGTTAGTAACAGGAGAATCAAATTACAGCCAATTAGAGAAATGTTATAGCATATGGATATGCTTAGATGATATTCCGCAAGATGAATGCAACAGTATTTCATTTTATGAGATGACAAACACAAAGAATATCGGAAATTGTGTTGTCTTAAAAGAAAACTACGATTTATTGACTTTGGTTATTATCAGATTGGGCAAAAAAGAGTATAATGGAAAAAAAGGCAGTGATGGATTTGACTTGCTGCGCTTTTTAAATGCGATAATGTATCCGCATAAAACGGATTTTATGGAAGTAGTGTCAGATTATATCGATTTTTCTCAAAATGATCAATTGCGGCAGGAGGTAAAACATATGTTAGGAATTGGACAAATTATATTAGAAGATGGAATCGAACGTGGAATTGAATGTGGAATTGAGGCATTTATTTTAGATAATGAGGAAGAAGGAATCCCAAGATACCGCATTATAGAGAAACTTCAGAGAAGATTTAATCTGTCAGAGAAGGAAGCAAAGGATTATTATAAAAAGTTTATGAAAGTGAATCCATAAAAAGCGTGGGATGAAATCCTGCTTTTGTATCCTATTTACGAATGAATAAGCAAATTTGTCCCCGCATACGCTAGAAAGAACAAAGAATGATACAGAGGCCAGATTTTATGGATGTGAAACCGACCATACAGCAAGCCCCTTACACAAAGTATCAGATAGAAATATCATTTCTTGGATCGGTGGATGATCAACAGGCAGAGGAAGAAATTGTGACCTTGTTAAAAAGAAACTTTTTGGAGAAAGTAACATCTGACACAACAAATAAAAGAATAAATCATAATGAAGGGGAATGAGTTGCATGGAAACGAAGAAACGTGTGCGGAGTTTATTGCGGGTATCGTCCAAGCAGCAGCTTCATGATGATGATATTCCCATACAGCGGGCAGAAATTGCAAATTATATTGCAAAACGTCCAGATTGGGTGTTTGACAAAGAATATATAGAAAAAGCGGTCAGTGCCTACAAAAATACGGTAAAAGACAGAGAAGTGCTGTTACAAATATTAGAGGATGCAAAAACGCGCCAATTTGATGTACTGTTGACCTTTATGTCTGACAGAATCGGAAGAAAGGAAGAGTACAATATGTATATTGCTACGCTAAACCAGTTCGGCATCGAAGTTTGGACGATCAAGGAAGGATTGTTGGGGACACAGGAGGATACCGATCGCCTTACGCTTTTTATTAAATTTTGGTCAAATGAGCGAGAGTCACGCAAAACGGGAGAACGTGTGAAAGCAGCGCAGCAGGAAATGGTGAAGCAGGGAAAACATATAGGAGGGTATGCGCCATACGGTTATGAATTGGTATACAGCGGGGACATTGGCAGTCATGGCAGAAGTTTAAAGGAACTGCGGATTGTGGAGCAGGAAGCGAATGTTGTAAAAGAAATATTTCGTTTGGCAGTGGAAGAAAACCTTGGTGCTTTTGCCATTGCCAAGCGACTAAATCAACAACATATTCCAGCGATTGGCAAAGGGGAATGGAAAGCCAGCACCATATCAGACCGTTTGAAAAATCCAATTTATATGGGTTATCTTACTTACAATAGGCGTTCGCATGGGAATCATTACCAGAGAAATCCCACAAAGGAATGGATATTTTCGGAGAAACCATTGGAACAATTGCAAATTGTCAGCCCAACAATATGGTATAAAGCACAGCAGTTAAGAGAACAGCGCAAAGCAAATAGAAGCAGCCAAAAAGATTCCTATATGATGACAACTGCAGGGAAACTGCCTTTAATGGGGATGCTTTATTGTGGTTCCTGCGGCTGTCGGCTGACAAATGGTTCTCGTTATGATCATTGGACGCGCAAGGATGGTACAACAGTAAAGAAAATAAGCCGTAGATATAAATGCACGCGCAAAGCCAGTGCTTGTGTTAGCTGTCAAGGAGCGGCAATCTATTCAGCGCAGGAGCTGGAAACCGTTATTTTCCATGTGCTTAGCCCATACTTTGCAAATTTAAAATCGTGTGATATTTGTGCAGAATTAATGCAAAAGCAAGAGAAAGCACGCCGAGCGATGCTAAGAGCGATTGAGGAATCCCGCAGGCAGCAGCAAACCATACAGAAGGATATTGAAACATTGGAAGCCCAAATTCCGCGTGCCTTGCGGGGAGAGGGAAAATTTAGCGCAGAAACTTTGTCAGATTTATTAGAAAATCATAAAAAGCAAAGAGAAGTAATCAATAGACAGTTGCAGCAAAAAGAACAACAGTTTGACAAGACTGAGAAAAATAAACAGAATGTTCAAAAGTTTGCACAGATAACGCCAGATTGGAACACAGAATTTCTGGAAGCAGATACCCATTTAAAAAAGATAATCTTATCAAAAATTATTGAGCGGGTAGAAGTTGGCAGTAAGCAGATTAAGATACAATTAAAGATCAGCGAGCAGGCGTTTTATCAAAAAAATCAGAAATAATTTAGGGAAAACTGACAGCCCGCATACCATTCTGTAAACACACGGTTTAATGCAAAGGTAATAATGGCATAAATATTTGCGGTTAACGCCGCTGCAGGCCAAGTGGGATAAATTTCGCTGCTGGCTACATTTTTAACGTAATCTGGAAAAGATACTTGCACATTTGTAGCAGATGCGTTTGGTGCGCCGAGATGTACTGTGATTGGATTGGGGATAATGACCTGTCGCAGTACATACGGCGTACTATCAGTAATACCTGCCTGATTCCGTGCGCCTGTCATGGCGACAGCAGGTTTTCCCACATTGATTTCCATCTGTGCCGGAAGACGCTCTATTTCCTGCATAGGAATGAATGCAAGCGGCAGAATTGCTGTTTCGCCATCAAAAATAGGGATATTCGAAACATAAAGTGAGCGAAATCCGTTTTTTTGAGCAAGGACATTGTAATTTATGTAGGGAGTTCCAGTAAAGTATGGATTTTCTGAAAAACTTCGATCCAGTGTTTCTAATGGAATCCGCTGCGTTTCTCCACTTTCATCCGTTGTCAGTTCATAGACACTATTTCCCTGATAATCCAGAACGCTTATTTGTACGCCGCTCAACGGAACTGCATCATGTGCCGTCCGCGCTTGTATCAATAAATAACCAATAGCCATAATTTGATTGCTCCTTTTTGTGATAAAGGTTATACTATTATAGAGTATGAAAAGAAGTTTAGACGGTTCCTTTTGCCATTTAAATTGTAGTGTGATATGATGAAGAGGATATGTTTCAACATGAATAATAGTGGGGGCTTGGAATATGATAAAGGTTATATTATGGGATATTGACGGGACGTTATTGAATTTTGATAAAGCAATGTGCTATGCTTTGCGAAAATGTTTTGCGCTTTTTCAGTTAGGGGAATGCACCGATGAAATGGTGGAAACCTATTCAGCCATTAATCATGTATATTGGGAGCGTTTAGAACGAAATGAAATTACAAAGCAGCAAGTGCTAGTTGGCAGATTTGAAGAATTTTTTCAGAAACAGGGCATTTTGGTAGATTTGGCAGTGCCGTTTAATCAAGAATACCAGAAGCAGCTGGGTGATCATGTATTCTTTAACGATGAGGGCGGAGAGTTGGTACGGCGTTTACAGACTAAGGTAAAGCAGTATGCAGTAACAAATGGTCCTTTGACCACACAGCAGAGAAAGCTTGCGAAATCTGGGTTAGATCAACTTTTGGACGGGATATTTATATCGGATGAAATCGGTGCAGAGAAGCCCAATTCTACTTTTTTTGACGTTGTTTTGAAAGCAATTGCAAAAGATAGTGATTATCAAAAGGACGAGATATTAATTGTAGGCGACTCCCTTACTAGCGATATACAAGGCGGCAACAACGCAAAAATATGCTGTTGCTGGTACAATCCGTACCAAAATCCCAATCAAAGTACATTGCGGATTGATTATGAGATTCAAGATTTAAGAGAGTTGGAAGGGATTGTTTCGTAATAGGCAGCGAGAGTGTGAAGGGCTGAAAAGAAGATATACTACATAACGTCGGAAATTACCGTACGGTACTGGTTAAACGTATATGGCTGGCGTTATGTAGTCAGGTTATTCGGAAAATTTAACTGTTAAGCAGTATAAATAAGGATATGGTAATATGTAACAAATATTTCCGTCACTTTTAACCTATGCTAATTGTGGAAAGTATATTGACGGAAATGCTTTTCCCTGTTATGATAGATACAGATGCGCAAGCGGTTGCGCAATTTGCAAAGAGGTGTTATACTGACGACTGTTAAGATTTTCCAATTTCTGCACAGCCCATATTGCATAAGCGGGCAATACGTGCTGCGTAGAAAGGAAAATCTAATCGTTCGTGAGTATAGTTTTTATCAATTTGATTGCAAAACATCAGATAGGAGTTGTTATGTTAAATTATATAAAAGGGATGGATATTTCATCATTGGACGAAATTGAAAAGTTAGGTGCAAAGTTTTATGACAATGGCGAAGAAAAAGATCTGCTTACGATTTTAAAAAACTATGGCACAAATTATATTAGGCTGCGTATCTGGAATGATCCGAAATCCCCCGAAGGCGAGCCATATGGCGCAGGAAATACAGATTATCATACAATGCTGCGTATGGCGAAACGTGTGAAAGCAGCAGGACTTGGATTTTTATTGGATTTTCATTACAGTGATTTTTGGGCAGATCCTGGTAAACAGAGGAAGCCAAAAGCATGGGAACATTTTACTGTGGAACAGTTAGAGCAGGCGGTTTATGAATTTACCAAAGAAACAATGGAGCATTTAATACAAGAGGGCGCTGCACCTGATATGGTACAGGTTGGAAATGAACTATCTAATGGGTTGTTGTGGCCGGAGGGGCAGGTTCCCAATTATGGCAATATTGCGCGTTTTGTCAGCTCTGGCATTCGTGCAGTTAAGGAAACATGCCCCACAGCAAAAATTATGATTCATCTCGACAATGGCGGAAACAATGCCCTTTACAGAGAGTGGTTTGACCAATATATCAATCAGAATCAAGGTGAGGATTTTGATATTATCGGACTTTCCTACTATCCATTCTGGCATGGCACACTCGATGACCTATCAAACAATATGAATGATATTGCAGTGCGGTTCGGCAAGGAATTGGTGATTGCAGAAGTGTCTATGGGACATACCGTAGAGGACTATGCGGAATTTGAGAAACTATCTGCTGAAAATAGAAAAGGTATGGCAACGAAACCTGCACTTTGTGAAAAAGTCCCCTTCCCCATGACAGAACAAGGACAATGTGCATTTATGAAAGCCTTTTTAAAAAGCGTGGAACAAGTTCCAGAGAATAAGGGAAGAGGATTTTTCTATTGGGAGGCTGGCTGGCTTCCTGTTGCAGGCAGCGGCTGGGCAACGGACGCAGCGCTTGCCTATATTAAAGAAGCAGGCCCCGGCGGGAATGAGTGGGCAAATCAAGCACTATTTGACTATAATGGTAATGCGCTTCCCGCACTGGAAGTGATAAGAGATTATCGTAACTGTAAAGCAGTATAAACTATAGAAAGGAAGGAAAATCACCATGAAACAAACACTATTAAAGAAATTTGAGGAAGTTTTCGGCAGCACAGAGGGGGCGAAGGTATATTTTGCACCAGGGCGTGTGAATTTAATTGGTGAGCATACCGATTACAACGGAGGACACGTTTTTCCCTGTGCATTAACGATTGGAACTTACGCGGTTGCAAGGCTGCGCAAGGATGATAAACTCTGTTTGTTTTCTATGAATTTTGAAACAGGCGGTGTTGGCGAATGTACTTTGTCAAATATTGAGGAAAAGAATACCGGCGATTGGCGTAATTATCCGAAGGGAATTGTATGGGCTTTTGGCAAGAAGGGATTCCAAGTGGATAAGGGACTGGATATTTTATACTACGGGAATATTCCTAATGGTTCTGGGTTATCGTCCTCTGCTTCTATTGAGGTACTTACGGGATATATTTTAAAAGATATGTTTGGTTTTGCTGTTACAAATCAGGATTTGGCGTTAATAGGGCAGTTTTCAGAGAATCAGTATAATGGTGTAAATTGCGGCATTATGGATCAGTTTGCGATTGCAATGGGTAAAAAAGCATCTGCGATTTTTCTTGATACGGCGGACTTGTCTTACGATTATGCACCGATTGATTTAGATGGTGCAAAAATCGTGATTTTAAATACAAATAAAAAGCGCGGTCTTGGCGATTCTAAATACAATGAGCGCAGAAGCGAGTGCGAGGCAGCTCTGGCAGCGTTGCAAACAAAGCTGGATATCAAATCATTGGGTGAATTGACGGAGGAAGAATTTGAAGCGAACAAGTCCTTAATTGGGGATGATGTCAAGATAAAACGCGCAAAACACGCTGTCTATGAGAACCAGAGAACGATAAAAGCAGTGAAAGCATTGCAGGATAAAAATTTGGAACTGTTTGGCAAATTAATGATTGCTTCCCATGATTCCCTGCGTGACGATTATGAAGTAACTGGAATTGAGCTGGATACGCTGGTAGAGGAGGCGTTAAAACAAGACGGTGTTATTGGTGCAAGAATGACAGGAGCAGGATTTGGCGGCTGTGCAGTTAGCATTGTAAAAGAAAACTGTGTAGATACATTTATTGAAAATGTCGGCAAGGTATATCAGGAAAAAATTGGTTACGCGGCAGATTTCTATGTTGTAGAAATTGGCGACGGCCCAATGACGCTTTAAATTTTCAAGTGATAAATTTTGCCATATTCTTTTAGATAATCCCACTTGTGAATCGGCGTTATTGGCAAATTTTCGTGTTCATCAGTATATACTACATAACGCCAGAATTTACCGTACTGTACTGGTTAAACGTATATGTATGGCGTTATGCAGTCAGGTTACTCGGAAATTTTAACTGTTAAGCAGTATAAATTAATAGATAAATCTAAATAAAAAGGGATGATAAAATATGATTACAAAAAATATTACAGCACTTGTAAATTATGGGATTGCAGCAGGTCTTTTGGATAGCGCGGACAGAGTGTATACAATAAACCGCTTGTTAGAGCTTTTTGGAATAGAAGAATTTAGCGAGGAGCAGCCCATAGAACAGATTACAGACCCTGCGGCATTTGATTTAGAAGGACTCTTAAAAGAAATGCTGGATTATGCGGCAGAACAAGGATTATTGCCAGATGACAGTATTGTATACAGGGATTTGTTTGACACAAAGATAATGGGAACATTGGTGCCACGTCCATCAGATGTAATTTATACATTCCAGAAGCTGTATCGAGAAAAAGGGGCAAAAGAGGCGACAAACTGGTATTATACATTTAGTCAAAATACGGATTATATCCGCCGTTATCGTATTGCACGTGACAAGAAATGGAAGGCAGAAACGGAATATGGAGAGATGGACATTACAATTAATCTTTCCAAGCCGGAAAAAGACCCAAAAGCAATTGCTGCAGCGAAGAATGCGAAACAGAGCGGATATCCCAAATGCCAGCTTTGCATGGAAAATGAAGGCTACGCAGGGCGTGTGAACCATCCTGCAAGACAGAATCACAGAATTATCCCTGTGCAGATTCAGGGCAGTCAGTGGGGATTTCAATATTCGCCATATGTTTATTACAATGAGCATTGTATTGTATTTAACAGCCAGCATATCCCTATGCGGATTGAACATAATACTTTTGTTAAGCTGTTTCAGTTTGTTGAGCAGTTTCCACATTATTTTGTGGGATCTAACGCAGACTTGCCGATTGTTGGTGGTTCTATTTTAAGTCATGACCATTTCCAGGGCGGAAATTATGAGTTTGCAATGGCGAAGGCACCCGTTGAGAAGACATTTCAAGTAAAAGATTTTGAAGATATACAGTCTGGTATTGTAAAGTGGCCAATGTCTGTTATCCGTCTTTCTCATGTAGATTATCATCGTATTATCGCGCTAGCAGATGTGATTTTGGAAAAGTGGCGTAGTTATACAGATGAAGATGCATTTATTTTTGCCGAAACAGATGGCGAACCACACAATACGATTACTCCGATTGCAAGAAAGCGTGGCGGAAACTATGAACTGGACTTAGTGCTTCGCAATAATATAACAACACAGGAGCATCCGCTTGGCGTATATCATCCTCATGCAAAGCTGCATCATATTAAAAAAGAAAATATTGGTTTAATTGAGGTTATGGGGCTTGCTGTATTGCCATCTCGTTTAAAGGACGAATTGGAACAGCTTGCAAATGCGGTAGTTGCAGGTGAGGATATTCGCCAAAACGAAGTCCTTGAGAAACATGCTGACTGGATCGAGGAGATACTGCCAAAATACGATGGCAAAGTATCAAAAGAAAATATTATGGATATTTTGCAAAAAGAGGTTGGTATTGTATTTGGTAAGGTACTAGAGCACGCAGGCGTATTTAAACGGGATGAAAAAGGGCAGGCGGCGTTTGATAAATTTATTTCTGCCTTATAAATCCAATTAAGTATTAGAAATGATGCTGTAAATGGT
Source organism: Lachnospiraceae bacterium (assembly GCA_009774395.1). Taxonomy (GTDB): domain Bacteria; phylum Bacillota; class Clostridia; order Lachnospirales; family Lachnospiraceae; genus COE1. Next base: position 7,837 of record VSNQ01000038.1, on the reverse strand, counting down.
ATGTTTGATGTGACAAGTTTTGCATTTTATGAGGAGGGGCACAGATGAAAACATTTCGAAATGATAAGTTGGAAATGAAAAAAATTACAATTTCAGATGTTGCAGAGGCACTCCAAGTATCGAAAACCACAGTTTCAAGAGCAATTTCTGGTAAAGGGCGTATTGGTGAAGCTACGAGGCAAAAAGTTCTTGAATATATCGAAGCAAACGACTATAAGCCCAATGTTATTGCAAAAGGATTGGCACAACAGAAAACCTACAATATTGCACTTGCAATTCCCGGAGATTGCAATCTTGTAGATATGCCATTTTTTCAGAATAGTATGCAAGGAATCTGTGAAACAGCATCTGCACGCGATTATGATGTAATGCTGGTGACAATTACAAATGGCTGTCTGGATAACATCGAACGTATGATTGCAAACCGAAAGGTAGATGGTGTAATTCTAAGCCGTTCTATGGTAAAGGATAAGGCGGCAAGCTTTCTTAAAGAACGGCAAGTACCTTTTGTTCTTATGGGAACTTCAAGGGATAAGGAGATTCTTCAGGCAGATAATAACCATAAAGCCGGATGTCATGAATTGGCAGGACGATTGTTTCGAAATGGCATAAAACGTATTGGGTTGATTGGCGGCAGCAGTGAATATGTTGTAAACCGCACAAGGCTGCAAGGCTATCAGGAAGCAGTACAAGGAGCGGGAATATTGGATATGGAACATATGATTTACAACGATTGCATGACGCTGGAGCAAGTAGAGCAGGCAGTGAATGCGCTGTGCAGCAAAAATGTAGAGTGTATTGTATGCATGGATGATGCCATTTGTTCCATTGTATTGCAGATACTATCACGCAGCCAGATTGTGGTACCAGATCAGATACAGGTAGTATCTTTTTATGATAGTTCGCTGTTAAGAAACAATAAGCCAGCAATCACTTCGCTTGTTTTTGATGATAAAGCGTTAGGCGCGTTGACCTGTTCCATATTGCTTGATTATATCCAAGGTGAAGAAGTGCGGGGAAAAACGCTGCTAGGCTATCAAATTGTTGTAAGGGAATCCACAAAGGTAATTATTTAGACGAAACACACTGGGGGTATCGAAATGTCAAAGAAGAAAAAGCAGCCCGCTGAATTTCGGTTCTATGAAGTGCCACAAGATGAGCCGGTGCTGGCATTAATGGGCAGCAAATGGATACAGGTGTACGGTCAAAATATTCATAACCAGCATTTTCATAATTTAATGGAAATTGGCTACTGTCATTATGGCGAAGGGGACTTGGAGTTTGAGGACGAAAAGCACCGCTTTGGCGCGGGTATGCTTTCTTGTATTCCAGCCAATTATCTCCATGTAACCAAATGTGACACCAATGTTAAAGCGTTTTGGGAATATATTTTTATGAACCCAGAGGATATTTTAAAACCGTGGGGGAAATCTTCCCAAGAAATGAATGAATTAATGAAAGCGATTAATCATCAGGCATTTTTTATCCATACAGAAGAGAATCCTATGATAGCAACATTAATTCGTGCCATGTTCGAGCAAATGCAGCACAAAAGTGCATATTATCAAGAGTGTGTAAAAGGTTTGGCATATTCGCTGTTATTTGAGATAGCCCGTTTTAATGGAAAAGCAGCAGATTCAGCCGGATATAAAAGCAGCCTGCAATTAGAGAATGCAATTGCATATGTAGATAAAAATTATGCGCAAAATTTTAAAATTGTGGATTTAGCGCGGGAATGCCATATGAGCGAAACCCATTTTCGGCGTGTTTTCCAGGAAAAAATGAATATGACACCAATTGAATATGTAAATTTTGTGCGTATCAAGAAAGCATGTGAGCTGATTGACAAAACGGATATCAGCATGGAAGATGTTGCAGAGAAAGTTGGATTTACTACCCCCTCAACGTTTAATCGGAATTTTCGCCGTATTATTGGCACGTCCCCCTATCAATGGAAAAAACGTCCCGATAACCATGAGGGGAAACTGCAAGAATATAAGATTTCTGCGCTGAAAGGGTGGTAGGGATAAGAGAGGAGAACTTTAATGGATATTTCAATATGCTTACAAACGGCGAAGATAAAATAGAAAAGGTGCTTGCCATTATGCCAGATGGCAAGACAGGCGCACCTTGTGGTGCCTGCCGTGAATTGATGGTGCAATTAATGCCCACCGATTACCAAAATATTGAAATTATGCTTGATTATGAAACAAAGCGAACCATTACATTGGGACAGATTACACCAGAGTGGTGGATATAAATAAAATACAAAGGCATTTATAAGTGGTGAATTATCAGATCATTATATCGTCAATGGCAAAAAAGAGAACGATAGCAAAAAGGAGGCGATTTACATGCAGCAAGCACAATATTTCGATTACGAGAAGATAAAAGACCCCGCGTTTTTTGGAGAGAATCGGGTACCGGCGCACTCTGATCATAAATATTATCAGAATGTATGTGATATGGTACAAAAGAAGGAATATTTTAAGGAAAGTTTGGATGGCTTATGGAAATTTCGGTATGCATCCAATCTCGGGGAAGCACCCAAAGGCTTTGAAGCAATAAATTACGATTGCAAAAGCTGGGAGGATATTCATGTACCAGCGCATATCCAGATGGAGGGGTATGGAAAGCCGCAATATGTCAATGTCCAATATCCTTGGGACGGTCACGAAGTTCTAGAGCCTGGGGAAATTCCTACACGGTTTAATCCTGTTGCAAGTTATGTGAAATATTTGACAATCCCCAAACGCTTTGCAGGCAAAAGAATATTTATTTCTTTTCAGGGGGTGGAGAGCGGTTTTGCGCTCTGGTGCAACGGCGCATATATCGGATACAGTGAGGATACCTTTACGCCTTCCGAATTTGAACTAACACCATTTTTGCAGCAGGGTGAAAATAAACTTGCTGTGCAGGTTTTTCGCTGGACAAGCGGAAGCTGGTGTGAAGATCAAGATTTTTTCCGCTTTTCAGGAATTTTTAGAAGTGTGTACCTTTATGCAATACCTGATATACATGTCAGTGATTTAAGGATAAGAACGAATCTCAATAAAGATTATACCAGTGCAGAGTTGGAGATTGTGCCGACATTATGTATTGCACAAACGGAGAATCCATTGCGCAACGAGGAATCTGAAACCAAGGGAGATCGTGTGGTTGAAGAAAATGGTGAAACACCGCTGCAAAAAGTTAGCACAACAAATATTAAGGCAGTATTATCCTATAAAAATCAAACCATTGCAGAATTAGAATCTACACTTAGGGAGGGGCAAAATTCACCGTTCGTGCTTAGGATAGAGAAACCACAGCTATGGAGTGCGGAAAAGCCAGCGCTTTATGATTTGTGCTTGACCATATCCGATGCCGCAGGCAATATAGCAGAAATTATTCCGCAGAAAGTTGGCTTTCGGCAGTTTGCAATGGAAAACGGCATAATGACCCTGAATGGAAAACGCATTGTATTTAAGGGGGTAAACCGTCATGAATTTAGTGCCCGTTCTGGGCGTGTTCCGCATGAGGAGGAAATGCGCAAGGATATTATTACAATGAAGCAAAATAATATCAATGCAATCCGTACCAGTCATTATCCCAATGTTTCCAAGCTGTATGAGTTATGTGATGAATATGGTCTTTACCTAATTGATGAGTGCAATATGGAAACACATGGTATGTGGGAATTTGTGCATAAAGGAATCTGGCCAATAGAACGTGCACTTCCAGGTGATCGCAAGGAATGGCAGCCGCTCTTGTTGGATCGTATTGATTCCATGTATCAGCGTGACAAAAATCATCCCTCTATTGTAATCTGGTCGTGTGGGAATGAGTCCTTTGGTGGCAGTGTGGTTTATGAAATGTCAAAACGACTTCATGAACTAGATAATACGCGTTTGGTGCATTACGAGGGCATAAGTAACGACAGACGCTACAATGCGACTTCAGATATGGAAAGCCGAATGTATCCAAGCGCACAATTTATAGAAGATTTTTTGCAGAAGGATCGAAGTAAGCCGTTTATTTTATGCGAATATACGCACGCAATGGGCAATTCCTGTGGTGGTATGCATAAGTACACCGATTTAAGCGATAGAGAGCCATTATATCAGGGCGGTTTTATCTGGGATTATATTGATCAATCTATTTATCATAAAGATCGATATGGCAAGGAAGTGCTTGGCTATGGCGGCGATTTTGATGACAGACCATGTGATTATAATTTTAGCGGAAATGGTATTGTTTACGGCGGTACACGCGAGCCTTCTCCGAAAATGCAAGAAGTAAAATTCAATTATCAGAATATTCAGATAAAAGTTGCAGAAGACACATTTGAAGTGATAAACAAAAATCTATTCACCAACACCAAGGACTACGATTGTATGGTGACGCTAACCTTAGAGGGCGAAACAGTGGCAGAAACCTATGTAGAAACAGATGTGGAACCGCTTGCAAGCAAAACATATACATTACCAAAGTTTCCATATCAGACGCCTTGGTGCAGCGATATACCTTGGAAGACAGCAGTAAATGGTGAGTACACGGTAACGGTATCCTTTGTACTGAAAGAAGATACTCTCTGGGCAAAACGTGGTTATGAAGTCGCATTTGGACAGGGGATTTATACTGTTTTGGATAATCCGGAGAACGCAAAGGAAACGCAGGAATTGCCGCCGATAGAAGTTGCCGATGGAACTTATAATATTGGTGTGCGTGGATCACATTTTGAAGTTTTATTTGATAAAGGCGGAAAAGGTCTGGTATCGTATGTTTATGGTGGCAGAGAACTGATTCAGGCGATTCCAAAGCCTAATTTCTGGCGTGCACCAACGGACAATGATGTTGGCTGTCAGATGCCGTACCGCTATGCGCAGTGGAAAATGGCAAGTTTGTACCAGCGCCCGTTTAAGGAAGGTGTCGATAAACAGAATCCGGTTATTTCAATCCAAAAGGACAGTGTATGCGTAACGTACACATACTATCTGCCAACAGTACCGGAATCGGAGTGTGAAGTGTCTTATACAGTAATAGGCGATGGTACAATTCACACCACATTAAGCTATGAACCACCAAAAGGAATTGAAGATTCCAATGATAATTGGCAATGGGATATGCCAGAGTTTGGCATACTTTACAAATTTGACGCAGATTTAGAAAATTTTGCATGGTATGGTCTAGGGCCAGCAGATACCTACTGTGACCGTGAGTGCGGCGGCAGACTTGGTATTTTTCATAAAAAAGTAATGGAAAATATGGCAGAGTACCTCGTTCCGCAGGAATGCGGCAATCACACGGGTGTTCGCAAGGCGTGGATTACCGACAATAAAGGACGTGGGGTTCTATTTAGTGGTCAGAATTTAAGCGTAAATGTACTGCCTTATACCCCGCACGAACTGGAAAATGCTATGCATATGTATGAACTTCCGCCTGTTTATTATACGGTGGTGCGTGTGGCATTGATGCAGATGGGGGTTGGCGGTGACGATAGCTGGGGCGCAAGACCGCATCCGGAGTATTTGCTGGAGGGAACAAATAAGTTAACATTATCATTCGATTTTAAAGGGATTTAAGATCCCAGATAAGGAGGGAAAACAGTGGATAAATTTGTCGTAAACATTATCCATCGTCCGGAAATGGTTCCGGAGTATTCTGCAACGGTAACAGGGCAGGGAAAAGAGGAGGATATCGGAGATAAGGCGCTTTTAACAGAATCTCTTGATATTTTCAAAACACAGCAGAAACTGGCGCATGAGAACGGTTTAAAGGTAACGATCCAGATGACGTATGCTGCTTTGTTTAATCAGGAAGCGGTAGAAATCGCAAAGCATGACCATGAAGAATATGGCGATGAGATTGCGCTTTCGCTATTGGGACTTCCTTGTGAAGAGTTCCGCGAGAAGTACAAGACAAAGGACTTTTGTATCTGGATGTTCTCCATGGAGGACAAAAAGGCGATTGTCAATGATGTATTTGAAAAGTTTTATGAGATTTTTGGATTCTATCCAGAGTCAACAGGCTCCTACTATATGGACGCTGACTTAACAAATTACATTAAGGAAAAGTATCCTTCTGTAAAGTGTGCCGTTGCAACCTGTTGGGAGGAAGGCCCTAAGGCATATCATACCTGCAATAATTCATGGTACACGCTGTTTGACGGCGGTCCTTGGGCACCGTGGATTCCTTCGAAGCAGAACACACACGCACCAGCGGCAAATGCCGAAGAGGATTCTGGCATTGTAGCAATTCCACATCTTTCAAGAGATTTAATTGCTTGTTATGATGGAAATGGCTCAAACTTTGGTACCCATCCGCAGAACGTACTGCGCGGCATGATTTATGACACAAAAACATGGGAGTATCCATATCTTTACAATTTAATTGACCAGTACCGCGATCTTGCGAAATACAATAATGGTTATTCCTACAATATGATGTTTGTAGGACCGGGTTGGATGAATAAAATGGGACGCTGGGAGCAGCCATATGAACTCTTGTATAAATCCTACAGTGATGGCTGTAAGTATTACGGTGATTTAAAGAAAGAGGGCAAACTTGTCGATATGACAATGGCAGAGTTTGCGGACTATTATCGTGAGAAAAAAGGCGTAAATGCAGGCAATTATAACGAACCAGAATGTGCACCTTGGAGAGATATTTTATATGGATCTGACAAACAACTGTTCTGGTATTGCGACCCCTATATGAGAGCGTGTGTCAATATGGATCAAGGCGGCGCAATTGTTGACCTACGTCCTTATGCGGCAAAACTGGAATGGCCGGTTGGTATTGGTACAAAGCACGTGCAGGATGCTTCCTATCCATTTTTAATTCAGGAGAAATATCGTGCAGGATACTTTACACATTACGCAGGAGCTGGTACCGTAAGAAGTGCGAAACTTTCCTATAAGGGAGAAGAAGTGGATCTTTGCTTATGCCCAACACACTGTCATTTCTCAGAGGAAATGATTGATGGCAAAAAAACACGTATTTTAACATTGGATCCTGTTGAAATTCAGTTTAATGGTGTTACTGTGAAACTTCAGACAAAGGAATATTTCGAGGAGGGTGCATCGAATATTAAAATTGAGCGGAATATCCTTGAGATTAGCGATCCGTCAGCAGAGATTACGCTGGATGAATATATTACAGCTTGCTATGGTACCACAGAGTATCCGGAAGATATGACAGGCATTACGCTTGCCTGCGAAGGAGAAAACGGCACAACAATTAATTATGAGTACAGATGTCGTGATGCGAAATTGGATGGTGCAAGTGCAGTAAGCGCAGTGATTCCAGCAATTCAAACAAAAGTTTCTCTCACCGCATCGGATAAGGCACTTGGATATATTGAAGAAGGATATGCATTCTCTCCGATGTTCAAACTTGGATATAAGAAGGTAATTTCTGATAAGGAGGTATTTGCGACATGGCTCAACTTGGAAAAGGCAAACTAAATTATAGATGCCCGTCCTGCTTTATGCGGGATCTTGATATAGATATGTTCTATAACAAAGATACAGGGATTTATAGCTGCATCCGCTGCCAGTACAGAGGAACAGAGGAGGACGTGCTTGAAAAAAATGAAATGGTACGCTTCCGCTATCTGGCACGCGCAGAGCGGTTTACAAAGTTTGATTTTGACTAATATTGTGCAGATATTGCATGGATATTATACGGACAATGCAAAAGCACATATACTAAGCGTTGAAAAGAATGATGCTTAGTATAACAATATGCACACAGCTGCCCATAGGAAAATTGCCGCTTTGCGGCATGCGGCTGATGCAACTGCACGGCAAATCTTTTTACCGTGCAGTATATATATATATATATATATACTGCA
>VSNQ01000037.1 GCA_009774395.1 Lachnospiraceae bacterium | reverse complement strand
TCTTGATAAGAAAAACTCGTGTAGCAAGTTTTTCTTATATGTTACAGGTTTTTCTTTCCCTTATTTTTGCCCTTATGCGAGTTCGTAACATGAGGGAAAAGGATATAACACAAGGGAAAGTCTAAGGGCAAACTCACTTGCTATAAATTTAGTGTTTTCAAGGGTTTGCGGACTTTTTGAAGATTAGATATAACAGTTATTAAATGCTATAAAAAGTGTCTTATCAGAATTCTCATTTGTAAAGGAGATTACTATGCCAGTCAATATAGCAGAAACATTTGAATTACTGTTTAATAAAAATAATAATGTTGCATACAAGGCATTGCAGGAATTGCAAAAACAAAGCGAAGAAACGGATTGCGTCTATCCTTATATGGACAGATTAAGCAATATGCTTGATAGTGATAATTCTTACTAGACAGCTTTGAGAGCCTTGCGAAATTCACAGCGGATAGGGAACAGAAATACAGCCAGCTTGAAAACGTGCATTTGTCAAAGGGGCAGAAACTAAACCGATTAAAGGAACTGTCAAAAATGTACGCCCTCTTTGCCCAATCCAAGCTACCTATAAGGAGAGCCAGTCACTCAAAGGACTTGCTAAGATGAAATACGATAGGGAGCCTTGATGCCTGTAACAGGAAGCCAAAGGCTGAACTGTTACATTTGGTGTTATTAAAAGAGTATTTCTTATTGACGTAACATATGTTTTCTATTTATAATATTTGTTAGGAATTTGGTAAATAAGTTTATTGATAATAGAATAAAGAAATGAAAGAGGAAAAAATAATGGGTGGATTTTTTGGTGTAGCAGCAAAACAGGATTGTGTATTTGACTTATTTTTTGGTATTGACTATCATTCGCATTTAGGTACGCGGCGCGGCGGTATGGCAGTGTATGGAGAGGACGGCTTTAACCGCGCAATCCATAATATCGAAAATGCACCGTTTCGTACAAAGTTTGATAAAGATGTGCAGACCATGAGGGGGCATTTGGGAATTGGCTGTATTTCGGATTTTGAACCACAGCCATTAATTGTACGTTCGCATCATGGAACGTATGCTTTAACGACAGTAGGTAAAATTAATAATATTGAGGCGCTTTCCGATAGTTTGTTTCAGAGCGGATGCTCTCATTTTTTGGAGATGAGCGGCGGGGATATCAATGCGACGGAAATGATTGCGGCTTTGATTAACCAGAAAGAAAATTTAATAGAAGGGATTCACTACGCATTGGAAGTAGTGGATGGTTCTGTGTCTTTGTTATTAATGAATGAGGCAGGTATTTATGCAGCGCGTGATAAGTATGGAAGGACACCGATTGCAGTTGGCAAAAAAGAGGACGCCTGCTGTGTTTCTTTTGAAAATTTTGCATATAAAAATTTGGGTTACACAGATGAACGGGAGTTAGGGGCTGGTGAAATTGCTGTAATCACAGAAAAAGGCTGTGTAACGCTGGTGCATCCCAATGCAGAGATGAAGATTTGTACATTTTTATGGGTGTATTATGGATATCCTTCAAGTTCTTATGAAGGTCGGAGCGTGGAAAATATGCGATATGAATGCGGTAAGAGAATGGCGCAGCGCGATCATGTTAAGCCGGATATTGTTGCAGGTGTGCCGGATTCTGGTATTGCCCATGCGATCGGTTATGCGAATGAATCGGGCGTGCCGTTTTCCAGACCGTTTATAAAGTATACGCCAACATGGCCGCGATCTTTTATGCCGACAGTGCAAAGCAAGCGGAATTTAATTGCAAGAATGAAGCTTTTGGCAGTGGACGAGTTAATCCGTGACAAAAGTTTGCTGTTAATTGATGATTCCATAGTGCGCGGTACGCAGATGCGGGAAACAACGGAGTTTTTATATCAGAGCGGTGCGAAAGAAGTGCATATTCGTCCGGCTTGTCCGCCATTAATGTATGGCTGTAAATATTTGAATTTTTCGCGCTCGACGTCGGAGATGGATTTAATAACAAGGCGTGTAATTGATCGGTTGGAAGATGGGAATGTAACAGAGGAAGTCCTTCAGGAATATGCAGACCCCGAATCCCCGAAATATGAGCAAATGGTGGAGGAAATCCGTAAGGAATTAAATTTTACGTCGCTGCGGTTTAACCGGTTAGATGATATGTTAGATGCCGTTGGCATTGACAAGAGTAGACTGTGCACATATTGCTGGAATGGCAGGGAGAAATAAGGAGGAATTAAATTGCGCTATTTTAATACAGAGGGACGTTGTAAGCCCGATGAGCATTATATGGTAGGGTTGGGGGATAGGCTGGATCGGATAAAAAAGCTTTTCGTGGACAGAGGAAAGTATTTTGTGATGAACAGGGGCAGGCAGTATGGCAAAACAACTACGTTAATGGCGCTTGCGGAATATTTAAAAGAAGATTATATTGTATTGGCAATGGATTTTCAGTTGATGAGTACGGCAAATTTTGCAGATGAGCAGACATTTGTTGCAAAGTTTGCTGGCTATATGGAAAATTTGCTGTTGAAACAAGAACAGTTAGCAAATGATTTGGGGTCAGAAGTATTTCAGCGCCTTCATGCTCTAAAAGGCAGTGAAAACAATTCAATGGATGTTTTGTTTTGTGAACTTAGCAGAATGTGCGAAACGTCAAAGAGACCGATTGTTTTAATTATCGACGAAGTGGACAGTGCGTCAAATCATCAGGTTTTTATTGATTTCCTTGCACAGCTTAGGGGATATTATCTCAATCGAGAAAATACACCAATTTTCCGTTCCGTGATTCTTGCAGGGGTGTATGATATTAAAAATTTAAAGCTGAAAATTCGTCCTGATGATCAACACCAATATAATAGCCCATGGAATATTGCCGCGAAATTTAATTTGAATATGAGTTTTTCGGCAGAACAAATTGCGGGAATGTTGCAGGAATATGAAGCAGACAATCATATAGGAATGGATATTCAATCGGTTGCGCAGGAGATATATCAGTATACTTCTGGTTATCCCTATCTTGTTTCTGTGATCTGTAAGTTGCTTGATGAAGAAGTACCTGATAGAAAGGGATTTGAGGATTTAGCAGATGTGTGGACAAAAGAAGGTGTTGCGGAAGCAGTAAAGATGTTATTAAATGAAAATACGCCATTATTTGATAGTATGATTAAGCAAATGGATACTTATAAGGAAATGCGAAATATAACAGAGCAAATTTTGTATCAAGGAAAGCGTATTCTGTTTAGTCCGGCTGAAAAATATATAAATCTGGGACTTATGTTTGGATTTTTTAATAATGAAAATGGTCGGGTCGTTGTTTCAAATCGTATTTTTGAAATGTATTTATTAAATATGTTTATTGCCGAGGAATCTATAAACAGCGATGTTTTCCGGCAGGGGCAGAGTGACAGTCCACAGTTTGTTAAAAATAAACGGCTGGATATGGAGCTGATACTACAGAAGTTTGTCGAATATTTTCATGAAATTTATGGTGATAATGATCAGAAGTTTGTCGAAAATTATGGGCGTAAATTTTTCCTGCTGTATTTAAAACCGATTATTAATGGCACAGGCAATTATTATATGGAAGCACAGACAAGAGATGCAAGGCGGACAGACTTAATTGTAGATTATTGTGGCGAGCAGTTTATTGTTGAATTGAAAATCTGGCATGGAAATGAATATAATGAACGCGGCGAACAACAGTTGACGGAATATCTTGATTATTTTCAGCAGAAAAAAGGATATCTGTTAAGTTTTAATTTTAATCAAAAGAAAGAAACGGGAGTTCGAGTGATAACACTGGGAGATAAAACAATCGTGGAGGCGGTTGTTTAAAAATTATCAACATTATAATTTATACTGCTGAACAGTTAAAATTTCCGAGTAACCTGACTACATAACGTCAGCCATATACGTTTAACGAATGCAGAACGGTAAATTCTGGCGTTATGTAGTATATATTCAAAAACAATTAGATTTTCCAACAACAATTAATTAAAATAATAACAAATCTTGAGCGTTTCTTGAGATTTTCTATTTAAACTTTTCTTGTATCAATCAATAGTAAATGTGAAAACAGAGATGTTTTGCTGTAGCTAAAGCTGTAGGAAACCATCGAATAAACGGTTGTTTACGCATTTATTGAGAAAGGCAGGAAAAGAATCTTATGAATATCAAAGTAAAAGAGTTATCCAAAATTTATGGCAGCGGTGAGAACCGTATTGTGGCACTTGACAGAGTGAATATGGAAATCGGGGCAAATGATTTTATCTCGATTATGGGGCCGTCGGGCAGTGGAAAAAGTACACTGCTGCATTTGTTGTCGGGGCTGGATAAACCGACTTCGGGAAGTTTAACATATGATGGCAAGGAAATCTATTCCTATCATGATAAGGAACTTTCAGCGTTTCGCCGCCAGCGTATTGGGTTTGTGTTTCAGCAGTTTAATCTGCTTCCGGTTTTAACCGCAAGAGAAAATATTATTATGCCGTTGCTATTGGACAAAAAGAAACCCGATGAAGCATATCTGGCACAGCTTACGCAATTGCTGGGCATTAGCGGGCGGCTGACACATTTACCGCATGAACTATCTGGCGGGCAGCAGCAGCGTGTCGCCATTGCAAGAGCCTTAATTGCACAGCCGGACATTATTTTTGCCGATGAACCGACCGGAAATCTCGACAGCAAAAGCGGCGGGGAGGTTATGGAAATGTTACAGAATATCTGGAAAAAATTAGGGAAAACGCTGGTAATTATTACGCATGACAATCGTGTTGCGCAGATGGCAAAAAGACAGTTTACCATTGTGGACGGGATTTTATCGTAAAGTGGGAAGGCTTGACAAGATAGGGAGAAACTGGAATGTTAAAGGGAATAAAATCGTATCAAATGTTAGCACTCAAAGAACTTTGGGCGCAGAAAGTGACTTCTGTATTAATCTGGATTGCAGTAGTACTTTCGACAATCGCAACAACCGTTATGGGGCAGTCGGTTGGTATTTTACAGGCAATGCGGATTCATCAGGCAGAGGGGCTGAATGGAAACCGCTACGCAACATTTCATCAATTAACTGCTGAGCAAAATGCGGTACTTTTGGCAGATGCACGCCTGAAAGAATTAGGAAGCTGGATTTATTTGGGAAGCACTGTATTGGGAAACAGCGGACTTCGTTTACAGATAAGGGAATACCAAGGCACAGCGTTAGATATATACCCTGAGATGAAGAAGCTGAAAGAGGGACGGCTTCCCCAAACAAAAGGAGAGATTGCACTTTCGCAGGAGGCGCTGCAGTATCTTGGATTTCAGGGAACGGTCGGTGATAAAATTTCGCTTCCTTTGGAAGTGAGCAGGCAGGTAGACCACAGACTGCCCTATCAATATACAGCGGATTTTGTTTTGACAGGTATTTTGGAGAACTGGTATATGGGACGTATTAGCGGCATTATGGAAGGCATTGTCGGGGAGGGAACTGCGGTGCATCTGCTGCCGGAACGGTATCTGCTGTACTCAACAGACTTTAAAACAATCAACAAAAATACGCTTCAACAAGTGGTCACAGATTTGGCAAAACAGTTAAAGATAGAAGATGCCTATATCCAATATAATTGGGTGCTTCTGGACGCACTGGGCATAGATTATGGTGAAAAAGACACAGCAAGCGATGCCGGAGGGTTTCCGTTTATGATGGCAGCCTGCGTGCTGACTGGCATATTGATTTTGCTGGCGGCTGGGTTGGTTATCTACAATATTCTTAAAGTTGCCGTTGCAAAGCGTATCCGTGGATACGGAACACTCCGTGCCATCGGATGTGAAAAAAATCAGCTTTATTTATTAGTGACAATTCAACTATTGATACTATGTGGAGCAGGACTGCCTTTTGGGGTTCTCTTAGGAGGCGCTTCCACAAAATGGATTTTAACGGCAGCGTTGGGAGGATTGGGCAATCCTGATATTTTTATGGCAGAAAATATGCAGGAACTAAATGCTATGGTAGTCCAGAACAGCACATGGAAAGGGATTCCACTGCTAATCAGCGTTGGCGTAACGGTATTATTTGCAGTGCTTGCGGCATTTCCGGCAGCACGGTATGCGTCCAAGGTTTCTCCAACAGTTGCCATGGGCGGTCAGGCACTGCGTATCAAACGCCACAGCCGAAAGACAAAAAACATACGCAGCTTTGAAGCATTTTATGCACGTTTGAATTTAAAGCGCAATAAAGGGCGTACAGCGATTACAATATTATCAATGGTAATGAGCATTACGGTGTTTGTTGCTTTGCAGGGTTTCAGCGGGCTTTTAGACAGCAGCAGTTCTGTAAAAAATATGCATTTGGGCGATTATGCCGTAACCAATGAGAAAACTGGTATTTCGCCGGAGGCAATGCAGCAGTTGGCAGAAAATGAAATGGTTGCGGATTTGCGTGCTGCAAAACTAACAATTTATGAATCTAATCAAGATGGAAAAGTACCTATAGAAAACAACCTAGCACTACAGCCATGGGAAACGCTGCAAATTGCATCATTAAATGAAGCATGGCTGGAAAATTATGTATCAGGGTTAAGTACACAGGATTTGGAAGATTTAAAAAAAGGCAAAGCTTGTATTATAAAAAATCCAATCCCGCTTTCCTTTGAAGGACAGACAGTAACGATCACAGAATTGCAGATAGGCGATCGGATTACAATAAACGGGGTGGAACTGCGTGTTGCAGGCATAACAGATGAGGCTATTATAATTAACAATAGCGGTTTTACCAATGGTGTTCAAGTAATCGCGGCAGAATCTGTATACAATGAGATAACAGGAAAAACGTTGTATACAGAAATGTATCCTATTTTAAAACCGGACGCAGATGAACAAATATTTGAAGAATGGCTGGATCAATGGTGCGAGGGAAATGCAGGGACACATTGGCTGTCATACCGTGTCACAGATAAGGAACTGGCAGAAAGCTTCGCACAGATTCGGATGTTAAGCTGGGGACTGATATTGTTTATTGGGCTGATTGGCGTATTGAATATTATTAACACCGTTTACACGAATATCCATACGCGTGTTAATGAAATCGGAATGCAGCGTGCAATCGGAATGAGCACTGGAAGCCTATATCGAACATTTTTATGGGAAGGTGTCTATTACGGGCTGATTGCGTCTGGGATCGGTGCTGTAAGTGGGTATATTTGTACGATTTTTATACAGGCGGCAGCAACCGACAGCCTGCAGCTTGCGCCAGTGCCAATTGTGCCTATTTTGGAAGCGGCGTGCGTGTCTGTAATCGCCTGTATTGCAGCAACTGCCTTGCCGCTGCGGACAATTGCACGGATGAGTGTTGTGGAGGCGGTAGATGCTGAATAAAGGACTGGACGGGAAATAAGAGGGTTTTATAAAACATATAAGGATGCAAAGCTGAAAAATTAGAAATATAGGGTGTGGCAATGCTATGCCCTATATTTTTGTGGCAAATGGAGATTGGATTTGCTTTTTGTTATTGAGGGAGTTCACGGTGAAAGTTTTCACAGAGTGGATTTAATATTTTTATGTGATTACTTGGGAAATGATCCCAATGCAGCTTATCAGTGAAGATTTAGCCAAGGAAAGCGGTTTAAAAATTGGAGAAACCTAAAGATTGAGGGAGGTTATTTAAAATAATTTTGTTATAATACAGCCTTGTTAAATAATAACTGTTACATAATTTTTGAAACCATTAAAATATTTTCTTGACAATATTATTATTTGATGATATCATAATGATATCAAATAAATATGTAAAAATATATTTATCATATTAAAACGCTATATTTTTACGCATAGTATTTAGAAGGAGGCAAGGGATATGGAAGAAAAAATGATTACAGGGAAAAAACATGGTATGGCGGCTTTGTTTGGAATTCTTTTGTTGTTTGCATTGTCAATTGCAGCGTTGATTGCCGGGGGAATGATAATTGACAGCAGCGGAAATCCTGTGCTATTTATTATAGCAATCTTTGGTTTGGGGGCGGCGATTATTTTATGCGGAGGTTTAAAGGTATTAAAACCACAGGAAGCGCTTGTGTTAACCTTATTTGGCAAATATATGGGGACGTTAAAGGAAGATGGATTTTATTTTGTCAATCCGTTTTGTTCCAGTATCAATCCGGCGGCAAAGACGAAGTTAAGCCAAAGCGGGGATGTGAACAATGGGGGAGTAGTAAACAGTGCAGCAAATGTATCAGCAGAAGCAACGAGCAAAAAAATCTCTCTTAAAATTATGACATTAAATAACAGCAAGCAAAAAATCAATGATTGTCTTGGTACACCGATTGAGATTGGCATTGCAGTAACTTGGCGGGTTGTCGATACGGCAAAAGCGGTATTTAATGTCGATAATTACAAAGAATTTTTATCATTGCAGTGTGACAGCGCCCTGCGGGATATTGTGCGGATTTATCCTTATGATGTTGCGCCGAATGTGGATACGACCGGCGATGGTATTGCAGACGAGGGAAGTCTTCGTGGTTCCAGTGAAATTGTTGCGGAGCGGATACGTGGTGAGATTCAGAAAAGAGTAGAAGAAGCAGGAATTGAAATTGTAGAAGCGAGGATTACATATCTTGCCTATGCAACAGAGATAGCGGCGGCAATGCTGCAAAGACAGCAGGCATCAGCGGTGATTGACGCAAGAAAGATGATTGTGGACGGTGCCGTTGGAATGGTGGAAATGGCATTGGAGCGCTTGGGCGAGAAACATATTGTGGAACTCGACGAGGAGCGAAAAGCAGCAATGGTGTCAAATTTGCTGGTGGTTCTTTGCGGAAACCGCGATGCACAGCCGATTGTTAATTCTGGCAGTTTGTACTAATATATTAGGAACTGTTCAGAAATTACTTGTGACAAGTAATTTATTAATAGTTTCTTACTATGCTAGATAAAAAAGTGCCCCAATCAAAGAAAGAAAGGAGTGCCTTATCGGGATGGGAGAATCGGGAAAAAAGCAGGTACCTCTTAGGCTTTCCACGAAATTGTATGATGCAATTGCAGCTTGGGCGGAAGACGATTTCCGCTCCGTAAACGGACAAATAGAGTACCTGCTGACAGAATGTGTACGACAACGCAAGAAAAACGGAAAATATGTTTCAGATGAAATAGATGTGCCGCCGGAATTGGATATTCATTAAGGGACACATTATATACTGCAAACCGCCAGAATTTACAGTGATGCCGTCAGGAAAGTATATGACTGGCGGTTCGCAGTCTGGTTGTACTGTAAATTTAATCGGTGTGCAGTATAAATTGCTATTGGATTAATTAAGGCTCGTGCTGTATTTCCCGCCTTTATGCCAAGTGATCGTCAGGGGCTGCAGGGAATAATCGGTTATGTCATATCCTGAATCAGTTAATGACACTGTAAATGCCGCCATGCCGCCTTTGATACAGGAAGCTTTTGGCTGAGCACTGATATAGTTTCCGATAGAATAGTAGATCAGCATTGGATGCCCGCTGTCGCTTTTTAATATTTTATAGGGCTGCAACGCATGAGGATGTGTGCCGACGACCACATCCACTTCACAGTCTAGGAAAATCTGTGTCCATTTTCTTTGAAAATCATCTATCTGCTGTGTATTTTCCGTACCCCAATGGGCAAAAACAATCACAAAGTCAGCGTTCTGTTTTGCCAGTGCAATATCGCTGCGGATTTGTGTTTCGCTATTGAATCGATGAACCATATAGGGCGTATTTTCTGGAAGCTGGATACCGTTGGTGCCGTAGGTGTAGTTGAGCAGCGCAAAGCGGATGCCATTTCGGGTAATTATCTCATAAGGACAATAATCCGTTTCATCGGTTGTCTGTATGCCAAGACATTTTATATTGTTAGAGGAAAAAAATTCCTTTGTAAAATCAACGCCGCCGCTTCCTTTATCCAAAATATGGTTTGTTGCGCAGGTAACAACATTAAATTTCGCATCAACAATTGCCTGCCCGACATTGACGGGCGTGCCAAAACGTGGATAATCGCTGTACTGTTGCGGATTGTCGGTTAGGGGTGTTTCCTGATTAAGAACGGCAATATCACTATTTTTGATAACATCTTGTATATTTTCAAATAAAAAGCCAAATGTGGGCTCTTGCTGCAATCCATAGCGGTAAATCGGTTCATGGATAAGATTATCGCCAAATACAGTAAAAGACACATCTGTTTTTTCTTTTGTAAAGCCCCAAAAATCCCAGAACCAACTGCTGACGATTCCGTCTAAATCAGTTAGCCATAGACGGACGGCAGGGGCGGTTTCGCCGTTTGTGCGCATGGTGCGGGCTTGAAAACCGATATAGGAGGACATCCATTTTGGCTGGACTTTCGTATCCTGTAATTCATATACGAAAAGATGCTGTGACCAGTTTGACTCATCTTTTTCGATCCAAAAGGGCTTATGCCTGCCAAAGCGGCCGATTTTCCAGCAAAGCAGTATGAGTTCGTCAGTATTGTCGTTGTCAATATCACAGCATAGAGCCTCTTGTACTTTTATTGTATTCGGTGAAGTCCAGAGAAGGTTGCCGGAATGCAGAACTTGTACAGATTTATGGTTAAGTTGGATTTCATAGGCACCTGATTGATCCCAAAATGTTTTATGATTCCATGTAATCCAGTGCGGGAGAAAGACGCCGTGCAGCCATAGGGCATAGAAAACAGCACCGACGCCAAGAAGCGCCGGCACGATAAACAATATTTTCTTGAATAATTTATTCCCAATGATAGCGGTAAGTTTCTGTCCAATCGGGTTTCTGGATTTGTTCTGGAACTTCATAATTATAATTTCCCTCATCGTCCGCCTGCATACCAATATAGTGGCGCCATTTGCTGTCGGTCAGTCTGTCGTCAAGCGGCCACGGGAATTGGTAGAAAGAGTATACGCTGCCACGTGCGATTTTGAGTTTACCGTCCACTTTTACGACGACTTCAATGGCAGCCGGCCCGCCGGTAGCCATTTCTAGGACAGTGCCGTTGGGGTCTGTCGCAACATCTACAACAACTGCCGCTGGATATTCATCGGCAAATATATGTTCCGAATTTGCTTCATCTTTGATTGCGTCATACCAAAAATGTTCTAAAAGTCCTCCGTAGGTGCGGATAAATTCATATTCCTCGTCTGTCAGTGTTTCTTCTTGCAGTTCTTTGTTGGAAATCGTGAACAGTTGGTTTGCTATCTGTGATAGACGCGATAGGTTTTCTTCGTCAGCAGAATTTAACATACCATATGTTTTCAGTCCTTGTGCTGTCTGATCGGCAAGCGTGGCAAATCGCGTATAGACAACGGGTTCGGGTTCAACATAGCCCCTGTCATCGGGCTCTTCGTCATATCCGCCGCCCATTTCTGCCATAACCTGCTTGGAATACAATACCGTATCGTGTTTTAATTCTGTAAAACTTCCTGCGAAACATTCCAGATTTTTCTTAGCCCATTCCTCATTTTGCATAAACATGGGATAGCCTTCCCCTTTACGCTCCAGCAGTGGGCGCAATGTATTCAGCCAGTTTGCGTAAAGACTTGCAGACCACAGTGTCTGGTTATTTTTTGAGAATGCATTTCGCAGACGTTCCATATTTTCTGTGTAGTTTGCATAGTCTGTGGCACCGTCTTCCTGCAAAAGCTGTAATGCTAAATCGCTGCCAAGTGCTGCCGGTACATCGAGCACATCCGGAAGCATACGCTTTAAGCCTTGGCTGTTTTCTTGTACATTGCTGTAAATAAGCTGCTGCATAATCGCTGCGTCGATACTAAACCGCTGTCCCATAAAGCGGAAACCTTTTATTACATTGTTCTCACCATCTGCAATGGGAATGGAATTGATTAAAGGTATCGGAAGCTGTGCTGTCATCATGCAGAACTGTGCAAATGCGTCAGTATTACCGATAAGCGCATCTACTGTAAAGGAATCGCCGTATATTTCTTTCAGAATTGGTGCATATTCACACACACTTAAATCGTCACTGGCGCCTGCAAAAAAAGAGGTTACAGCATAAATTGCCTGCCATAATTCATACGCTGTTGTATTATCAGTAAGTGCTTTTGTAATAAGAAGTGCGCTGCGGTTTAACGTCTCATTATCTTGCCGAAAATGGATTCTGCCATACCACATCATGGCTTGAAAATATTTTTCAAGTTGTTCAGAACCTTCATAATATCCGCGGGGGATATATTGGGAGTAATCTTCGGCATCTCCAGTAATTTCCGACAGCGCAATCCCGCCTGCTTCACGGATATTTGCGTATTCGGTCTGTACAATATCTTTTACATCATCAATCGGTACTGTATTTTCGTCAAGCAGCATAGCGCCAACAGTAAAAAATGCCACGTTGCACTTTGCGGCGCTTTCCCATTCGCTGTTCTTTAATATTTGATACTGCGCAATACTTTCCTGCAGCATTTCATTGCTAAGTGCAAGCACACGCTGCGAAAGTGCTTCTTTTTCGATATTTTTTAATAAATGGCTAAAATACAGGTGATAGGTATGCATAAGAGAATCAACTGTTACGAAATTTGGGATAAGATTATAACGGTTTTGTTCATAACCTTCAAAAAATTCATGTCCGCCGTTTTCACTGACAACAAATCCATTTTTTACCAATAGCGCTGTTTTTGTTTCATTATAGTAAAACTGCCATAAATTCTCAATATTGCTTAAATCGGGTTCAATGGTGTATGGTGCAACCCGCGGTGTGACGCTGGGAGCCGTACCGCCGGAAGAAGTCTGAATAAGTAAGGGGCGATTGCCGATACCTTGCTGTATGGGTAAAGCTGCAGCAGATTCACCGTTGTTGTCTATATTTTCTTCTATCTGTGATGCGGAGGAAATTTCTTCGCTTTGCGTTGTGGCGGGGCGCTGTGTTTGATTTGTCGCCGAATTAGGCGCTGCGCAGCCACCAATAAGATGCGCTGTAACCGCAGAGATTAGAATAAATGTAAGTGCTTTTTTCTTCATAAAATAGCTCCTCTCTTTGGGGTGAAGGAACTGTGTTATTCTCTTCTGCCCTCTATACTAATAATACTGTCAAATGGTATTTGTGTCAATATTTTGTGGGATATTGGCTGTAGATTGTAATTTAGCAGTTACTTTTCGCAATCACGCCAAAGTAGTGAGAATCATGTGCCAAAATGCTTGCCCTTTAGCGTTTTGTATTACGGATGAACGGCTATATTTCTGTATTTACAATTTTGACTGGGTTTGGTAAAATAGATATATTTTATAAGTGAACAAAGAAAGCAGGATAACAATATGGAAAATAATCATACAAACTGGAGCCAGTCTGTAACGGGCGTTGTGATAAATAATGGAAAAGTATTACTGGCAAGGCACACTTACGGCGCAGGAAAAGGTCTGCTTATTGTGCCGGGCGGTTATGTTGAATATGGGGAATTGCCGCAGCAGGCGTTAAAGAGGGAGTATCTTGAGGAAACAAATACCGTAATAGAGCCGAAAAATATTATTGCTGTAAGGTTTAATGCGCACGACTGGTATGTTGCATTTCGGGCGGAGTATATTTCCGGCGAGGCGGTTTCGGATAATGATGAAAACAGCGAGGTGGTGTGGCTTGCCGTTGAGGAAGCATTGTCAAGAGAAGACGTTGCGGATTTAACAAAAAAATTAATTCGATGCGCATTGGACGATCAAAGCGGTCTTACGCCAATCCCCTATTATGGAAGCCAAAAAAATGGAAAAGGATATTTGTATGGTGTGTCTTCGTTCCAACAGAAAAGTCTATTAGAAACAACATTAAATACCAGAGAACTTGGCGGATATTTGGCAGAAAGTGGACTGTACACACGAAAAGGTGTGCTGTTTCGGAGCGATTTTATTAGAAATCCCAATGAACATGATATTACATATTTAAAAGAAAATAAAATTACAACAATTATTGATATGCGTGGCGCTGACGCTGCGCAGACCGCTCCAAGTCCTTTTGCGCAGATGGAACGATTTCAGTATTACCATGTTCCGATTGAGGAGGGCGGTAGTATACCAGAATCAGTTGCAGCAGTTCCTTTAAGCTATTTAAAAATTGCGCAGGCAGCAAATATATATCAAGTTTTTCGGTATATTGCAAATGCACCGGAGGGGGTGCTGTTTCATTGTGCGGCAGGAAAAGACCGCACTGGCGTGGTATCGGCAATTTTGCTATTGCTTGCAGGCGTATCCGATAAAAACATTATTGATAACTATATGCTGACAAAAGAATGTAATCAAAAACGTTTTGCCGCATTGCGGGAGAAATTTCCAGAAACTGATATCAATATTGTAATACCATGCGAGGACTATATGGTGCAGTTTTTGCAGCTGTTTCGAGAAAAATATGGCAGCGCAGAAGCATATTTGCAGGCAATTGGGATAACGAATAAGGAGATTATGCAGTTGAAAGGGAAACTGCTTGAATAACAAAAAAGGGGTAACAGATAGTCTATCAATGGCGGATGACGAGAACTGCTTGGATAGCAAAAGAAAGGGTAACAGATAGTCTATCAATGGCGGATGACGAGAACTGCTTGGATAGCAAAAGAAAGGGTAACAGATAGTCTATCAATGGCGGATGACGGGAACTGCTTGGAAAACAAAAAGAAAGGGTAACAAATAGTCCCTCAATAATAGATAGAGAGAAAGGTTAAAACGATTGATTGGTATATGTGCAAAGCGAGGGTATGGAAATGAAAATTTTATTGGTGGAAGATGATGTGGAAATCAGCGATATGCTGAAGAACTTTTTACATACAGAAAATTTTGAGGTGATACCAGCATATGACGGGGAGGAAGCAATTGAGAAATTTTTTGCAGACAGTTATAGTTTGGTGCTGTTAGATCTTATGATACCAAAGCGTAATGGAATGGAGGTTATGAAAGTAATTCGAGAAACCAGCATTGTGCCAATAATTATTTTATCCGCAAAAGAATCTGATTCGGATAAAGCGCTGGGATTAGGGCTGGGGGCGGACGATTATATTACCAAACCATTTTCTGTAACGGAAGTGCTTGCAAGGATTAAAGCCAATATCCGCAGGAGTACGCAGTATGTGTCAACAGCAAATTCCTTTGTGTCGAATCTATCAGCTACAGCCAATAGTATGATTGCAGCGAATACTGTTGCTGGCGGCAGCAGGCTGGCAGATGGCTATATGGGTGAAAATATAATTAAGAAGGGCTGCCTTGCGATGAACACCGATAGCTATTCTCTTGAAAAAAGCGGAAAAGCGATTGAATTAACAGCAAAAGAATTTGAAATATTAAAGCTTCTTATGAAAAATCCCAAAAAAGTTTACACAAAAGAGCAAATTTACTCTCAAATATGGGACGACGCATACCTTGGAGATGAAAATGCAGTAAATGTTCATATCAGCCGCCTGCGCAGCAAAATAGAGGATAATCCACGTGATCCCAAGTATATTGTGACGGTTTGGGGCATTGGGTATAAGCTGGGGGATATCTAATGAATGAAAGTATATTAATAATATCTCTGATAGCTGTAATTATAGTGCTATTGTGCGTGATATTATACCAGCAGTTTGCGTTTCATAAGGGAATGGGGAAAAATCTAAGGGAAATCAGCCAAAAAATTGCAGATATTTTGGAGCAGGACAGCGCAGAACAGATTATGGTTTTTACAGATAACAAAGAATTAATTTCATTGTGTGGACAGTTAAACTGTCTGCTGCTTGACCGTCAAAAAATCAAAATAGATTTTAAACGGCAGGAGGAATCATCCAAAAAAATGCTCTCCAATATTTCTCATGATATTAAAACGCCTCTGACGGTTATCCTTGGCTATCTGGAAATTATGCGCCTAAGCGACAAGGAAAATGTATCGCTGCAAAAAGTGGAGGCGAAAGCGCAGCAGGTAATGGAGCTGATAAACCAGTTTTTCACACTTGCGAAGCTAGAAGCCGGTGACACACAGATGGAACTGATCAAGGTGAATATCAACGAACTTTGTCGTGAAAATATATTGGGATTTTATGATATTTTACAGCAAAAGGATTTTGCCGTGGAAATTTCTATACCAGAACAGGATATTTCTGTGCTGGGCAGTGAGGAGGCGATTCACCGGATTTTGTCGAATTTAATATCAAATGCTGTGCGCTATGGAAGTGCCGGCGGCTATATCGGACTGACGCTGCGTGAGGATGAAACCTATGCATTTGTGGATATTGTAGATAAAGGCAGGGGAATAGAGCGTGCATTTGCTGCCAGCGTTTTTGAACGGCTCTACACAATGGAAGATTCCCGTAACCGCAATATTCACGGAAACGGGCTGGGACTAACCATAGCCAAAAACCTTGCAAACCAGTTAGGCGGTGATATTACTCTGGAAAGCGAGCCGAATGTGAAAACAGTTTTTACAGTGCAGCTTAGGAAAGTATAGTAAGGCGTATTATACTCACGAGCGATAAACTTTACCATATTATTTAAGATTATTACGCCCGTGAGTCGGCGTTATTGGCAAATTTTGGCGTTCGCCAGTATAAATGGCACAGCATTTTACTTGCCTAAATCTCTGTTTGCGGCGTTGGCATCAATCAAAAACAAACAAAATATTTTTTGAGATAGCATCTTGGAAATAGTGGAAAACTATGGAAAAGATGCTGTTTTTATGTTGAAAAACACTTTCAAAGTATGGATTGGTAGTCCGTTAATGGCAGATAAGGATATTAAAATGTACTGCGTTAATATGTGCAATATGTAAGCATATTTTGCATAAAAATGCTTTATTTTTTGTGTTTTGTATACATAAATACCACTAAACTGCTAGAATTAGGTGAAATATTTATATTTCTTTCGAGAAAATTCGTAAAAGTATTGACAAATTTGTGAATGTAAAATAATATTAATATACAACTATTAAAAGCATCTAAATTTTGGATGCTTTCGTTATGAATGCACATGGGCACTTAAAATGAAGGTTGTCGGCATAGCTGACGAGTACCCGGTGCGTGAGTAGGAAGTTCTACTCGATTAAAATATGTGAAGGCGGATTTCCCATAAAATCCTATTTCGCAAACAAAAAAGGAAGGAAGGAAAAGGCATGGAAGAAGCAAAAAAACTCTGTAAAAAGAAACGCAAATTAGCAAAAAGCATTTTTAGTTTAATGTTAGTATTTGCTATGGTCATTTCCAATGTACAGATAGCACCGGAAGCATTTGCGACTGTATGGGCAGCGGAAAGCGAAACAGCAATATCCGGTGAAACGGCTGAAGCAAGCGAAGTCAGTGAAGGCAGCGGGCAGAATACGGAAGCCGCCCAGGACGAAAAACAAGCTGACCCCGCGAGCGTATCGAGTGGAGATGATAAAAATACTGGAACGGAAAAAACCGAAACAATAGACAAATCAAGTGAAAAAGAATCTGTAAAGTCTGAAGAAGCGGCAGAAACAGAAAACGTTCAAAAAACAGACGAAAAGACAGAGGAAACAGAAAGCAATCAGAAGACAGACGAAGGTAATAAGACAGAAGAAACAGAAAATAATAAGAAAACAGATGAAGACAATAAGACAGAGGAAACAACAGAAGAAAAAACAACAGCGGAAGATGAAACAAAAACAACTGATACGACAAATACAGAAACAGAAAGTATTACAGAAAGCACTGAAATTTCTGAGTCGACCGAAAACGCAGAAACGGAAGAAACTACAGAAGAATCAAGCAAAGATAATAATGAAGGCGATACAACTCCAGCAGAAGATCAGGTAAATGTGATTTTGCATTATAAGAATTCGTATGGATGGAGTGATGTTGCGGCGTACTTTGGAAAACACAATGGTGAAGGTTGGGATGGAGATGCACTTAGCGGAAGCTGGCCGGGAATAACCGGTGACAATCTGCAAAAAGATGCAAATGGATATTATACAGTATCATGTGAAATACCAAAAAGCAGTGGATTTATTATTATTTTTAACAATAACAACAGTGAAAGTAACGAACAAGCACAAGATATTATTATTCCATCAACGGAATTTACAGATGTTACTACATATGAGCGTTGGGTTTGGATAGAGAGATATGACGGCGCTGAACCACAGTATTTTCTTTCAACAACGCCTGTAATTAGTCCGGAAGTAAATGATGGAATTGTAACCTTCCGTTATAAGAACGAATCTGCAAAGTCTGTAAAATTAGCAGGAGAAATGACTGGATGGGCGGAAAATGCAATTGAAATGACGAAAGATGCAAATGGTATCTTTACCTACACAATGGAAGAAGCATTAACACCGGGGGAACATCAGTATAAATTTATTGTAGATGATAAATGGATATGTGATCCGAATAATGACATAGTAAAGAGTAACAACAGTATTGTAATGATAGAGGGAGAAGACCCCAATAAAGTCATTAGCCCTGAAGTCAACGGAAACAAAGTAACATTCCGCTACAAAAACAGCGAAGCAGAAAACGTATATGTACGCGGGCTGCAAATATCCGATTGGGCAGTAACCGATGACTATAAAATGACAAAGGATGAGGAAACGGGTATACATAGTGTTGAAATTGAACTGCCGCATGGCGGATATGAATATAAATTCTGGTATAAAGATAGCAGCGGTGCAGAACAATGGATAGCAGACCCCAATAATGAACAGGTTGTTGGAAGTACTGGTAACAGCTATGTTTTTGTATCGGGCAGCAAAGAATATGAATACACAATTCACTACTACAATCCCAATGCAGATGTTCCTACATCAGCAGCAGGACCAGATTTACATATTTGGGATGAATGCTCTCCGGAAGATATGGTAGGAGATTATAAATTTACAGAGATTACAAAAGATGCGGAAGAAGAAGGAAAGACATGGCTGACAATGAAAGTAAAACTTCCATATCCGCATATTACTGCGATTGCCAGACCAAAAGGAAACTGGGACGAGCAGGATAAAGAATACAAATATGAGATAACGAGCGGAGAAAAAGCAGAACTTTGGTATGTATACGGAAAAGGAATTTATGACAAAAATCCGTTCCTTGCATCATTTGAATATACGATTCATTATTTTAATCCCGATGCACCAGATCAGGCAAGCGATCAATCCGATCTGTATATTTGGGAACCCGGCACCAGCAATCCAGGCGGAATCTTTACGTTTGATGAAAGCCTGATCTATGAAGATATGGATAATGATATCACATGGCTGACCGCAGAGGTTGGTGTTCCTTATGCGAACATTGGTGTTATTGGAAAACCTTATGCCGGAGAAGACAACTGGGAGGACAAGGACAGCGATAGAAAGTACCAGCTCAAAGGCGAGGCGAAAGAAGCAGAACTTTGGTATGTTCATGGCATAGGTATCTATGAGAAAAAACCCAATTTGAATTTGGAGTCAATAGAAGCTTCTTTACAGTTGGATTCTATGGATTATACACAAAACAATGTGCTAACGATTATTGCAAATGGTGATGAGGAATCCAATGTGTTGGTTAAAAGCGCATATGTGGATGCTTCTGAATTGGGCATTAGCAACAAGTTAGTAATATCTCCAGAGCTGCTTGCAGTTTCTCTTTCCGTAAGAGATAACATTGCACCCGGAACTTATGCGTTGCCTGTAACAGTGGAAGATATCCGTGGAAATCAGTTGCAGACAAAAGCAACCATAACGGTTACACAGAAAGCAGATGGCGAAAACGATTTTAACTGGGATGAATCTGTAATTTACTTTATGGTAACAGATCGATTCTTTGACGGTAACGAAGGCAATAATGAAGCAAACGGCAAAGATGGTGATTATAATACCTATGGAAAAGACAATCAAGGCTTGTATCATGGCGGCGATTTTGCCGGTGTAACAGCAAAACTGGATTATTTAAAAGATTTGGGCGTAAATACCATATGGATTACACCAATTGTAGAGAATGTAAAAGGTGTTACGGTTGGCGGAGAAGGCAAAGATAAAGTACCATACTATGCTGGATATCATGGTTACTGGGCAAGTGATTTTACGAAATTAAATCCTGCGCTTGGTACAGAGGAAGAATTTGAAACCTTAATCAATACTGCGCATGAAAAAGGTATGAAGATTATGGTTGACGTTGTGGTAAACCATGCAGGATATGGTATGGAAGATACAGATAAGTTTGCTGGTATGCTAAGGGACAGCAAAGATGTAGTAGAAGATAACCATGAACTTGGCGGATACCAGGCAGGTCTTCCAGATTTCCTGACAGAAATACCTGAAGTTAGAGATCAGATTATTGAGTGGCAGGTAAATTGGGCAAAGAAGGGTGTTGATTATTTCCGTGTAGATACAGTACAGCACGTAGATGATACGACATGGATGGCATTTAAAAATGCACTGACCGAAGCCAATCCGAATTTTAAAATGATTGGTGAGTATTTCGGTGCAGGATATAATAGTGCAAACGGTGGCAGACTGGGCAGCGGACAGATGGATTCTCTGTTAGACTTTAACTTTAACGAGTGGGCAACCGACTTTGTAAACGGTAAAATATCTTCTATAGAAAATAATCTGGCAAACCGCAACAAGGCATTGAACAACACCTATTTAACAGGGCAGTTCCTAAGCAGCCATGATGAAAATGGTTTTCAACAGGAATTGAAAAACAAGGGCTGGAGTGCAGATGCAGCAATTGCAGCTTCCTATGTAGCAGCGACATTACAGATTACAGCAAAAGGACAGCCCGTTATTTATTATGGTGAAGAAATTGGCTTGTCAGGAAATAACGATTATCCTTACCAGACAAACCGTTATGACTTTAACTGGAATGAACTGGATAAGCAGAAGTCACAGGATAGCAGCATTTACAACCACTATAAGAAGATGCTTGCAATTCGAAAGGAATATTCCGATGTATTTGCAAAAGGTAACAGACAGGTTGTTATACAGTCAGATGCAGATGGATATGATGTGGTTTCCAGAAGTTATCAGGATACAACACTTTATATTGGAATGAATATTAAGTCGAGTGCACGTACATTAAAAATTCCTGTAGATGGCAATGGTATTACAGGATACAAGGATTTGTACAGCGGCAAGACGTATCCAGTAGCGGCGGATAATAAGATTGAAGTAGCTATTCCAGCAGCAGCAAATGGTGGTACGGTGGTATTGGTAGCAGATAGCTATAAGGCAGGTTTGATTGCTCCGGAATTGACCATTGCAAAAGGAAAAGAGTCAGCGCTTCCAGCACAGTTAACCAAACTGTCAGAAGATGGAAAGAAAGAATTGGTTGATGTAACCTATTCTATGACAGCAGTGGAAGGTGTAACACTCAATGATAAAAACAAAAAAATAACGATAGCAGAAACTTTTACAGGAAAAACTGTAGAATTGACAGCGACAGCAGGCAGCGATACAGTGGCAATTACCATTAAAGTGGTAGAGGATAAAAATGAGATAACCGTAAGATTGCACTATAACAGACCAGATCATAATTATACTGGTTGGAATGTCTGGACATGGGGCGATGGATCGAGTGCAGTGGTTCAGTTTACTTCTGACGACGAAGCTGGCGGAAAAGTTGCAGAAATAAAGCTCGAAGGACGTACTGCAAGTGTTATGAATTATATTATCCGCAAGAGTACGGAAAGCAACGAGTGGGAAGAGAAAGATCCCGGAATGGACTGCTATATTGACCTTTCCGATATCCTTTCTGGTACTGTGGATTACTATGTTGCATCGGGTCAATTCCCCGGAACCAGAGTATTAGGGGATGATGTATTAATTGGTGTCAAAATTCGTTCGGCTGTATATAACAGCAGTAAGAACGTGGTTAAAGTGCAAACAGGAATCCCAATTCCGGGTACTTTGGATGGCATATTTACCTTAAAGACAAAGACAAAGGACGAAAGCGAAAAAGAAACCATAATACCAATAACAGCGGTAAGACTTGTAAACGCAGAAGAGAATACATATGAGTTAAGCCTTGGAGTAGATTTAACAAGTGCAGAGGCAATGGCGAAAGAGTATGTCCTTGTCTATGATGGTCAGGACTACAAAGTATCCATGCCGAGTCTGTATTCTTCGGAAGTATTTGAAAGTCAGTATACCTATACTGGAGATGATCTTGGTGCAACATGGACCAGCAGCAAAACGACATTCAAGGTATGGGCGCCGACAGCAGAGAAGGTACAGGTAAACTTATACGAATCTGGAACAGAAGGAACGGACGATTTAATTAAGACACTGGATATGATAAAAGGGGATAAAGGTGTTTGGTCTGTATCAGAAGCGGGAGATTTAAATGGTACCTATTATACCTACAAGGCTACTATTAATGGAGAAGAACAAGCAGAAGCATGTGATCCTTATGCAAAGACAACCGGTGTAAACGGCAATCGAGCAATGGTTATCAATATGAATGCGACCAATCCAGCAGGATGGGCAAGTGACCGTGGACCGAATGCAGGAATGAGTTATACAGATTCCATTATTTATGAGTTGCACGTTAGGGACTTTTCGATTGATGAATCTTCAGGAATTTCGGAGAAAAACAAAGGAAAATTCTTGGGACTGACAGAAACAGGAACCAAAAACAAGAGCGGACAGACAACGGGTTTGGATTATCTAACGGATTTAGGTATTACGCATATTCATCTACTTCCTTCCTATGATTATGCGACAGTAGACGAAACAAAGCTGGATACGCCACAGTACAACTGGGGTTACGATCCGAAGAATTACAATGTACCAGAAGGCTCTTATTCAACCGATCCTTATAATGGAGCAGTTCGCGTAAAAGAAATGAAGCAAATGGTCAAGACACTGCACGACAATAATATTAATGTCATTATGGACGTAGTGTACAACCATGTATATGATGCAGATAAGTTTAGCTTTAACCAGATCGTGCCAAAGTATTTCTCAAGGACAAATGCAGATGGTACATATTCAAGCGGTTCTGGATGCGGTAATGATACGGCGTCAGAGCGTGCAATGGTAAGAAAATACATTGTCGATTCTGTAAATTACTGGGCAGACGAGTATCATATTGATGGTTTCCGCTTTGATTTAGTAGGTTTGTTGGATACTGAAACGATTAATGAAGTTGTAGACTCGGTACACGAGAATCATCCGGATGTAGTATTCTATGGTGAAGGCTGGACAATGGATACGGCACTCAGCAAAGACAATATTACAATGGCAACGCAGACAAATTCTACAAAGACACCAAAATTTGCGTATTTTAGTGATACAATCCGTGATGCCATTAAGGGAGATAACTTTAATGCTGGTAATACAGGGTTTGTTCAAGGCGCAGATGGCAAAGAATCAATTCTTGCAGGCTGCTTTGTTGCAGCAACGAGTTGGTGTAAGAGTCCGACACAGACGATAAATTATGCCTCTTGTCATGATAATTACACACTGTGGGATAAGATTTCCGTTTCACAGCCAGATACTTCATTGGCGGATCGCATTAAAATGAATAATCTGTCAGCGGCAATCTATATGACATCAGAGGGAATTCCTTTGATTCATGCGGCAGAAGAATTATTAAGAACAAAAGTGGACGAAAAAGGAGAAATAATTCATAACAGTTACAATTCTTCTGATTTTGTAAATAGCATTAAATGGTCAGATTTAGATAAAGAAGAATATAGAGCAGTTCGGGATTACTACAAGGGATTGATTCAGTTCCGTAAAAACCATGCAGCATTGCGTTTAACTTCTGCGCGTGATATTAATGCCAATGTAAAATATAAGGAAGTTGGCAAGCAGGTAATGCTGTTTGTAATCAATGGTAAGGACAGAATTAAGAACGAAGTATCCGATGGTATTGTAGTAATCTTTAATGCAGCAAATTCGGAGAAAGAGATTGATCTGTACAAATATGGTGTTGTCAAGGGCGATTGGAACGTATGCATCAATGACAAGTTTGCAGGCATTAAAACGCTGGACGCAATAAAAGACGGAAAAGTAAAAGTAGCGCCGATATCCGCAATGGTTCTGGTGAAAGGCGAAGGCACAGATAACGATTCCATCTATGGAGATAACGAACAACAGAAGATAGAGCATCTGCGGAAAGAATTGCAGGATATTATTGCAATCTATGAGAAGCTGCAGAAAGCAGACTATACAGAGGAAAGCTGGAATGCATTTACAGGCGCTTTGGACGCAGCAAGGAAAGCGGTAGCAGAGCAAACAGCGACATTAAATTCACTGAATAAAGCAAAAGAAAACCTGTTATCGGCGTATAATGCGTTGGCAGTACCCGAAGGCAAAGTAGACGCAGAAAAGTTAAGAGTATTAACAGAAGTATGTGAGGCAGTAAAAGAACAGGGACAAGGGTACTATACAGAGGAAAGCTGGAATGCATTTATAACAGCATTAGAAGCAGCAAAGAGCGTTTTGGAAAAATCAGATGCAGTACAAACCGAGGTGGACGAGGCATACAAGCGTTTGGATAGTGCTTATAATGGGCTGACCAAGAAGAAACCAGATTTAAGTGTATTAAAAGAATTAATCGCAGAATATGAAAATATCGAAAAAGGTAATTATACCGACGAAAGCTGGAAAGCATTTACAGATGCATTAGAAGCAGCAAAGTTAATCATTACAGAGCCAGATATTGGACAGGATGAGATCGATACTGCAATAGATGCATTAAAGAAAGCATTTGAAGGATTGGAAGTACCAGAAGGTACGGTAGACACTGGAAAATTAAAAGCATTGATCGCTCACTGCAAAGAGATTCGTGCAGAAGGACAAGGCAGCTATACAGAGGAAAGCTGGTCTGTATTTACAAGTGCACTGAAAAAAGCAGAAGATATTTTGAAAAAGGCAGATGTAACCCAAAAAGAGGTAAATGATGCGTATACTGCTTTAAGCAAAGCACGCAGAGAACTTTCAGAAGTACACAAAGGTCTTTGGACGAAGTGGGATAAAAATGCGGGAATTAAACTTGGTGAAGATGGCAAATATCATATTTCATATACTGGTAAGGCATTAAAACCAGCGATATTGGTATTTGACGGTGAAACACAATTAAAAGAAAAGACAGATTATACTGTAGGCTACAAGAATAATACAAATGCTGGAACCGCAAGTCTGATTATCAAGGGCAAAGGAAACTATAACTTGTCACGTACTGTTAACTTTGAAATTGATAAAGTGGATATTAGGAACATTCCAATTGCAGACCTGTACGCGGCTGTAGCAGTAAACAACAGTAAGCTGGTAGTGCCTAAGCCAGTAGTGAAGTATAATGGCAAAGCGCTTAAGCTAAATAAGGACTATACAGCAACGTATGATGAGTCCAGCGATGGTAAAACATTGGGCGTACATACAGTAAAGATAACTGCAAAGCCAGACAGCAAGAACTTCAAAGGAGAAACAACGATTCGAATGATTCTTGTTGATAAGGCAAAAGTTCCTTTAATAAGTAAAGCAACCATTAAGATTCCGCAGCCGCAGCAGTATAATGAAGGTAAAGTATTAGAGCCATCAATTACTGTTATCTATAAAGGACAGACATTGCGTGAAAACGAACATTATACAGTAGAATATGATAAGGTTCATACGGAAGCCGGAGAAACAGCAACAATTGTTGTAAAAGGAATTATCGGTGAGAATTTTGACAGCGGATACGCAGGAGAAAAGACAGCTTCCTTTAAGATTAACGGAACACCGATTAAAGCGAAGATGGTATCCTTTGAGGATGCAAATATTGCTAAGGCAGGTTTGGTTTATACAGGAGTTGCACAGGAACCAAAGATTCTGGTTGAGGGTGCGAAAAGTGATCAGTATAAAGTAGAATATCAAAATAATATCAATGCTGGTAAGGCAACTGTGATTGTAACTGGCAAAAAGGGCTATTCTGGAACAGTAAAGAAGACGTTTAAGATTACACCATTTGATATTTCTGTCAATAATGAGAACTTTGCATATGCATCCAATATTTCTGTACCATATGCAAAGGGAGGAGCGAAACTCTCCGATAAGGACTTAAATGCACGCTTTAACTTAAAGGATGACAAAGGTACATTTATTAAGACAGAGCAATTGCAGCAAGGAAAAGATCTTACTCTGACCTATAAGAACAATAAGGCAACAGGATCCGCAGCGCTGTTCAGCATAAAAGGAAAGGGTAATTTTAAAGGAACAATCAAAGATATTTCGTTTACTATAACACCACAGGATTTAAGTAAACTAAAGATTACAGCGGCGGACATTCTTGAATCCAAAGCGAAGAACTTTAATAAGGTAGTTCCCGTTATTACAGATCTGGATGGCAAGAAGCTGAAAAAGAACACTGACTTTACGTGTGAATATGTTTATGGGGATAACCAGACTTCTGGAACGCCAAGTGTAGGCACAACGGTGAAACTTACGGCAAAGGCGGCTGGCAGCAATTATACAGGAAGTATAATAACAGAGTTTAGAGTAATTGCAAAAGAAAAGAATATTGCAAAGGCGTCTGTAACAATAAATAATGGCAATCCATATATTTATACAGGCAGTGCGATTCGACCAGATAAAAATGCGATTCGTGTTACCTTAAACGGAACGTTGAGCAATGACGATTATGAAATCGTAGAATATTCTAACAATATTAAAAAAGGTACTGCAAAACTGACGATTCATGGACTTGGTGAATACGGCGGAACAAAAACAGTTACATTTAAAATTACGGCACAACCTATGAACAGCTAAAACAAAAGGCCCCATACTGGAAAGACCTGTTTTCCAGTATGGGGTTTTGGAACAGGAGTTTTTTAGAAAGGAGAAAACTATGGGACGAAAAGGTAGAAGGAAGCGCAGCTTAGGAAACAGCATATTCAGCCTTATGCTGGTGTTTGTCATGGTTATTTCCAATATACAAGTCACACCAGGTATGCAGTCTACTGTATGGGCGGCGGAAAATGCTGTGGATGAATCTACGGATCAATCAATAGAAAAGTCTACAGATAGTTCTGACGAAACAGAACGAACCGCAGATAAAGGCGAAGATAATGAAAGTGCTGTAAACAGCGATAAAGAAGACAGCAAATCAGAAGAGGACACAGATGAAACTTCAAAGACGAGTGAAAGCAAGAAAACAGAAAGCACTGAATCAGATAATAGCATAAAGACACAGGAATCAACAGAATCTGACGAGGATAAGAATGCAGAAGGAACAACAGAATCGGATGAAAATAAGACTCAAGAATCAACAATAGAATCGGATGAAAATAAAAAGTCAGAAGAAAACAGCAAAATTGAGGAAACAACAGAAGCTGTTGAAACAAAGACAGAAGTAGAAACTACCGAAGAAGCAGATGAGAATGATGCAGACGATAATAAAGTCGGCGAACAAGTGACAATAACGGTGCACTTAAAAAATTCAAAAAACTGGTCGCAGGTAAAAGCATGGTATGGGAATGATGACTGGTCAGAAATGAATGGAGAGTTTCCTGGAGAACTTGTTGATAGGGATGAAAATGGATATTATACAATAACAGTACAAAAGGAAAAAAGTAAAGGATTTGTTTGTATCTTTAATAATGGAAACGGTGGAGAGGGAAACCAAACAGACAATATCGTAATAAGCACTTCTGATATTGGAGATAGTGATACATTTGAACTTTGGGTTTGGGTAGATCAAAATAATACCATAAAATCTACAATTGATAGTCCAGTCGTAAAGGATGGTACAGTAATATTTCGATATCAAAATGATTCTGCAACGAGTGTAAAAGTTGCAGGAACTATGACAGACTGGGGTACTAATGCAGTAGAAATGCAGAAGGATTCAAATGGAGTATTTTTCTGTGAAATGTCGTTAGCTCCCGGTGAATATACATATAAGTTTATTGTAGGTGAAAATAATTGGATCCAAGATCCCAATAATTTAATCTCTATTCGAGAAAATGAAACATCAAGTAATTATAATAGTGGACTTTATGTACCAAGTACAGAAACATATCAATATACAATCCACTACTATAATCCTAATGCAGAGGAAAACAAAACGCCAGATTTACATGTATGGGATAAGAGCATAGAAAATGCTGGTGCATATCCAGCCGCAAGCAAGGATTTTAGCTTTGACAGTTCAAAGACCGATACTGAAGGTAGAAAGTGGTGGACAACAACATTTACAGTCCCATATCAGCACCTTGGTTTTATGGGAAGGGTGAATGCTGGCTCATATACGGATGGACAAGATGATAAAGATAGAGAATACAAAATCGAAACTGGCAATGAAGTAGAATTATGGTATGTTCATGGAACAGGAGAGAATAATGGTGTTCACACAGCAAATCCTTTCCCTGTTCAAGAAGGCTTAAATCCGCCAGAACTGACCATTGCAAAAGGAACAACCACAACCCTTCCGGCAAAGCTGACAAAAGGAACAGAAGACGGAACTGCGGTTGAAGTCGATGTTACCTATACAATGGCAGAGGTTACTGGTGTAACATTAGATGATGGCAACAAACAAATTACAGTAGCAAAAGACTTTGCAGAAAAGACGATTGAATTAACAGCAACAGAAAAAGATGGAACGGCAACCGTAACATTTGAAATCAAAGTCGTAGAAGATAAAAACGAAATCACCATCAAACTGCATTATTCCAGACCAAATGGAGATTATGAGAACTGGAATGTCTGGGCATGGACGGAAGGCACAGAAGGACAAGATGGTGCAAGATATGATTTCAAAGAAGAAAGCAGTGAAATGGTAGCCACAATTTCCTTAAATGGACGTAAGAATAGCAGATTTGGCTATATAATCCGTAAAAGTGAGGGTGACAACGATTGGGTAGAAAAAGATCCCAATAAAGAGTTGAACCGTTATATAGACCTGTCGCAAATTTTATCCGGCACAATTGACTGTTATGTGGAGTCTGGTAAAGATGAGGTTCGTGAAGAATTAGGAGATGATATTCTTAAAGGCGTTAAAATCTGTTCCATAGATTATGATAAGGAAACAAACAGCATTAAGGCGGTCACTGGAAATCCGATAGAGGGAGATATTAACACTGCATTTACAATAAAAAGTGCAGATGGTACACATATTGCCATAAAAAATGTGACACAAGCATCTAACAAAAAAGAATATACAATTGAACTAGATGACAATCTGGCAAGTATTGCTGCAATGGTAAAGAAATATTTTATTTCCTTTGATGGATATGAATATAAGTTTCAATTAGTTTCAGAAGCGATACGCACATTGTATTCTACGGAAGAATTTGAAGAAGCGTTTACCTATACCGGAAATGATCTTGGCGCAACATGGACACAGGAAAAGACTACATTTAAGGTATGGGCGCCAACAGCAGATAAAGTAGAAGTGAAATTATATGACAAGGGAGAAGTAGGAGAAGAAACATCAACAGAAACACTTGCTATGACAGAAGGCGATAAGGGCGTCTGGTCAGCAGAAAAAGCAGGCAATTTGAATGGCACTTATTATACCTATGCTGTAACAATAGGTGGGGAAACAACAGAAGCCTGTGACCCGTATGCCAGAACAACTGGTGTAAACGGCAATCGTGCAATGGTTCTGAATCTGGATGCAACCAATCCCGAAGGTTGGGCGGCGGATGTCAGCCCGAATGCGGGAATGAACTATACGGATTCCGTGATCTATGAACTGCACGTAAGAGATTTTTCGATTGATAAATCTTCTGGTATTAAAGACGATTACAAAGGAAAATTCTTAGGATTGACGCAAGGAGACACAACCAATGAAACAGGACAGACAACAGGGTTAGACTATCTGAAAGATTTGGGCGTAACACACATACATTTGCTGCCTTCTTACGATTATGCGACAGTGGATGAAACAAATCTGGATACGCCGCAGTACAATTGGGGCTATGATCCCAAGAATTATAACGTGCCGGAAGGATCGTATTCAACAAACCCATACGACGGTGAAGTCCGCGTAAAAGAGATGAAGCAGATGGTTAAGACACTGCATGACAACAATATCAATGTCATTATGGATGTTGTATACAATCATGTCTATGATGCCGATAAATTCTGCTTTAACCAGATTGTGCCCCAATATTTTTCCAGAACAAAAGAGGATGGTACGTATTCTAATGGTTCAGGCTGCGGCAACGATACAGCATCCGAGCGTGCAATGGTAAAGAAGTATATTGTGGATTCTGTAAATTATTGGGCAGATGAGTATCATATTGACGGATTCCGCTTTGATTTGGTGGGGCTGCTGGATACCGAAACAATTAACGAAGTGGTTAATACAGTGCATGAAAAGCACCCCAATGTAGTATTTTATGGTGAAGGCTGGACACTTCCTACAGAGGTAAGCAAAGATGGTTATACAATGGCAACACAGGCAAACGCTTCAAAAACACCGCTATTTGCTTATTTTAGTGATGGTATCCGTGACTTATTAAAAGGCGGGAATAATGAAACCGATTTAGGCTTTGTATCAGGACTGACAGGGAAAGAAGAACCAATGGCAAACTGCTTCCGCGCACTTGCAGGATGGAGTTCAACTCCGACGCAGATTGTAAATTATGCTTCCTGTCATGACAATTATACCTTGAAGGATAAGCTGGATGCGACAGCAGGCAAGACAAATTCGCCAGAAGACGTGATTAAGATGAATAACCTCGCAGCAGCAATTTACTTGACTGCGCAAGGAATCCCACTGATTCATGCAGGTGAGGAACTATTGAGAGAAAAGAAGGATGAGAAGGGAAATATTGACCATAACAGTTATAAATCTCCCGATTCGATTAACAGTATTAAATGGTCAAATCTTAATAAAGAAGAATACCAACAGACAAGAGATTACTATAAAGGTTTAATTGCATTTCGTAAAAATCACGTGGCACTGCGCTTGACAACTGCGGAAGCAGTAGAACAAAATGTGAAGTACCATTGGATTACCAATGAAGTAATTATGTTTGTTATCAATGGAAAAGAACAAATTGCAGGAGAAGTTTCGGATGGTATTGTAATTATCTTTAATGCAACCAATACAGAGAAGGAAGTTGATTTATACCGGAAAACCAATGAAAACAATAGTATGTACGGCATTGCCGAAGGTACATGGAATATCTGTGTGAACGCGGAAAAAGCAGGTACAGAAATATTGGAATCCATAACAGACGGCAAGGTAAAAGTTGCGCCGATATCTACGATGATACTGGTAAAGGGAGAAACAGAAAGTGATGATGTTGTTGTTGAAAAACAGAAACTCCAAAGTTTAATTGATCAATGCCAAATCACATTCGATCAAGGGAAAAAAGACGATTATTCTGATGAAAGCTGGACTGCATTTACAACGGCTTTGGAAGAAGCAAAAGCAATTTTGGAGAATCCAGAAGTTACAGCGGCAGATTTAAGCAACGCCAGAGTAAAATTAGAGAATGCACATAATGCATTGAAATCAGGCAGTGAATCTGTGGATAAACAGAAATTGCAAGAGTTCATCGACGAATGTAAAATAATACAAGGTCAGGGACAAGGCAATTACACGGATGAGAGCTGGCAGACATTCCAAACAGCATTCGAATCGGCAAATGCTGTCTTGATAAAGGAGGATGCAACACAAGAAGAAGTAGCGAAAGCAGTAGAAGATTTGCAAAAAGCTTTAGATGGATTAAAAGTACCAGAAGGTGTCGTAGATACTAGAAAGTTGGAAGCCTTAGTTGATACCTGTAAAGCAATACAAACGCAGGGACAAGGCAACTATACAGAGGAAAGTTGGAAAGCGTTTACAGATGCATTAAAGGAAGCAGAAGAAGTGCTTGCCAATAAAGAAGCGACGCAAGAAGCTGTTGACAATGCCAGAAGCAAATTAGAAGAAGCACGAGGTGCTCTTACTAATACAGCACCTGATAATAACTCTTTGAAAACATTAATTGATCGATATGATAATGTAGAAAAGGGCAATTATACAGAGGAAAGCTGGAAAGTATTTGAGGATGCGTTAAATGCAGCAAAAGTAATTGTAGACAAATCCGATGCGACCCAAGCAGAAATTGACAAGGCAGAACAAGATTTAATAGATGCATACGATGCATTGAAAGTACCAGAGGGAACCGTAGATAAAGGAAAGCTAAAAGCGCTGATTGTGACCTGTGACGAGATATTGAATAAAGGCCAGGGCAGCTACACCGCAGAAAGCTGGAAAGCGTTTACTGTTGCATTAGAAGAAGCAAAAGCAGTTTTGGCAAATGATAAGGCGGCGCAAACAGAGGTGGATAATGCAAGAAACCAATTAGACAAAGCATACAATCAACTAGTCAGTGTAGAGGAAGAAGCAAAAGCGCTGAAAGTATTGATAGAAAAGTATGAGAACTTAGAAAAAGGTAATTATACAGACGAAAGCTGGGCAACGTTTAAGGAGGCACTTAGTGCAGCAAAAATAGTAGCAGGAAATCCTAATGCATCATTAGATGAAATCCAAAAAGCAGCAAGCGATCTACAAAAGGCAATAGATGCATTAGCAACTGTGAAAGAAGGTCTATGGACAGCATGGGCGCCAAATTCTGGATTAACACTTGGCAGTGATAAAAAATATCACATTGCATACACTGGAAAAGCACTCAAACCTACAATACGCGTATATGATGGAAAGACCTTGCTCAAGGAAAAAACAGATTATACTGTAGTTTACCAGAATAACACAAACGCAGGTTCAGCATCTGCCACGATTAAAGGAAAGGGCAATTATTCGGAGTCTATTCCTGTAGAATTTATGATTGATGCAATTGATATTGCAACACTTGATATTGCAGACTTGTATGCAGCAGTGGCATCAAATAATACAAAGCAAATAGCACTTAAGCCTATAGTGAAATTTAACGGTAAAACGCTGAAAGCGAAGAAGGGCTATACAGTAGCTTATGAGAATCCTGAAACCGATGGGGTAACACCAGGAGAGCATTCTACAGTATATAAGGTAAATATTACCGATGGTACGAATAAAAATTTCACAGGGAAGAAAACAATTCATATAACACTGGTCAATAAAGATAGTGCATTCTTAATGAGCAAGGCAAGCATTAGCAAAATTGCAAAAGCAGATATGGTATATCAGCCCAGTGAAATCCCCGGTAAAGGTAAAATGCTGACACCACAGATTACTGTGAAATACGGCAAAAATACACTGACAGAGCAGACAGACAAGAATGATCCCAAAACGGGAGATTATATCGTTATCTACGACGAGGTACACACCGAAGCAGGCGAAACAGCAACTATTACTGTTCGAGGGAACGGAACTACCTATTTCGGCGAAAAGACAACTTCCTTTAAGATTACAGGCACGCCATTAAAAGCAAATCAAGTAATCTTAAAAGATGTACCCAAAACGGGTCTTGTATACACAGGAAAACCGCAAATGCCGGAGGTAGAAGTAACCGCTTCAGGCGCTGAGAAAAAGAATTATCAAGTAACCTACCAAAACAACACGAATGTCGGAACCGCAACCGTGGTTGTAACAGGCAAAAACGGTTATACCGGAACTGTGAAAAAGACCTTCAAGATAACCGCTTTTGATATATCTACGAATGTAGACGGCAAGTTTAACTACAATATGAAAGCAGACAGCAACGCAATCAATGGCGAGATACCATACGCAAAAGGCGGCAGCAAACTGACAGACGATCAATTAGGCGCATATTTTAAAGTAGACAATACTGCATCCATTGTCTTAAAACAAGGAGTAGACTACACGTTATCTTATAAGAATAACAAGAAAGTCGGCGCTTCTGCAAGCGTTACAATCAAAGGCAAGGGCAATTATAAAGGAACAATGAAAAATATTCCATTTACAATTGTAGCACAAAACCTCTCTGCCTTAGAAAAGACAACGATTGCAGCAGATATTCTGGAAAAGAATGCTAGTAAATACAATAAAGTGATTCCAGTGATTACAGACTTGGATGGAAAGAAACTGAAGAATAAAACTGATTTTGAAATTGATACAGAAAATTCATATATTTATGAGGATAAAACAGCAATTTCGGGAACTCCAGAGGTAAATAAAAAGATTAAAGTTACAGTAAAAGCAAAGGATGGAGGTAATTACACAGGAACGGTTTCAACAACATTCCGTGTTATTACAAATGAAATGAACCTAGCAAAAGCGACTATTAGAATAGACGAGCAACAGTACACGGGGAATCCTGTAGTACCAGCGAAAGAGAAGATTCATATTACATTGAAAGGCAGTACAGAGGAATTAAAGCCAGAGGAGTTTGAAATTGTAGAATGCACGAAAAACATCAAGAAAGGCAGTGCAAAAATTACAATCCGCGGCATCAGCGAAAACTGCGGCGGAACAAAGACCGTAAGTTTTAAAATTACAGCACGTCCGATGAATAAGTCCGATAAATAACAAATACAGCATAATAAATGCAGCACAGAAAGGGCAGGGGAAATAAAATCCTCTGCTCTTTTTCTCTCGATTTTTTAATAATCTTCTGCTGCAATAGAAAAGGGAGCGGAAAGGAGAGCAAAATTTTGCCAGAAGAAATAAAGAAGAATAAACCAAATGCAGTAGAATATTCGGAAATTACAGCAGTGAGAAAAGTGTTAGCGAATCCGATACTTGCTGTTTATCATGGAAATAAGGATAAAAATATTATACCAACATATAAGAGGGAGAATGATGGTAGAAATGGCACAGAACCTGGAAGGGTATATTTGTTATGATGAATTTTGGTTAAGCAAAGAAAACTATTACAGCAAAATCGCATATTTATTTGAAAAATAGAGCGTTCTTTCAGACGGGTTATAGTGGACATAAAATAAGCACAGAGCATAACAAAATGCCTAAAGGAAGAAAAGAACCAATTTATTATTATTGCAGTAGTACATACGCATATTTCTACCATATTTCCGTTAAATTTCTTTCTTCCTTTGCTTAATTCTGTTTAATGATATCTTTCCTGGCAAACATAAAGCTTTTCTTTCAGTTAGTATTTACTTCCAATGTCATCAACTTAAAGAAAAATTTTACGAACACCTACCATTGGGTATCAGACAGAGGTCAACTTATCAAAAAT
>VSNQ01000036.1 GCA_009774395.1 Lachnospiraceae bacterium | reverse complement strand
ATAAAAAAATTCTGTTAATGCTGATGTAATAAGGGTTTTGAGTTTAGGTATTGATTTTGGGGTTGCAAAACAACGGAGTATCAACAGCGTATTTGCATCAATGTGCACTCTCATAGCTGTAAGAATATCATTTCTTAATCTTTCCTTCGCTTCCATACATTTTTCCTCCTATCCGCTTGCATGAAAGAAAGATATATGATATAATCCTTTCATGCGAATCTATGGCGGTAGTGGTACTTGGTCGGTGCTCTGCCGCCATACTGTTTATTTGTTCCTGTTACTTCCCCCTCTCATCAAAAAAATATATAAATCCTGCTGCCATGCAGCACATCCCAAACATACACGCTGCTATAAATTTAATCAGCCATATTTCCACGTTTTCCCCTTTCTGCGCTGCATACAGTGCAATAATATGGTGCTCTCTTAAACCGTGCTTTTGCCGCCGCCAATGTCGCTTTGCTTTCTTCCTGCTGTGTTTTTTCTTTTAATCGCTGTTTTTGCCCCCGTATTAAATCTTTTGCCGTTATCCCTATCATTTCTACCCTTTATTCCTTTCTCGGCTGATATGGTGCCGTCTGGTGCAATATTTTAGCTTTCTTCTAGCATTTGTTCCAGTTGTTCTATGTCGTAATCCTGCTGTATCATTTGCCCAAACTGATTATTTTTTTGACTGGAATGTTTAGGTGTATTTGCAACTGTATCACTGTAATTTGCGTCCAGATAGTCTATATATCCGCTATTAAAAAACGTGCTCCCGTTTTGGTAATGCAAATAGTCCACGCTATCAACGTATTTTTTGTACCGTTCTATTGCTCTTGCCATTTCGTCATAGCCAATAGCTGCTATCCTTTTTTTGGCAGCATCTGATACTCTGCCTTTGCCTTTTTTTAGGGGATACAGTATCCATACTCTGTCAAACAGTGCATCTGCGTCAGCAATGCACATAGTTATATTATTCTTTTTATTATTATATTTCTTATATTCTTCTATTGTTGTTATCTGTCTGTTATCTGTTTGTGCTTTGTCTGGGTTTTGTTTGTTATCTTCCTGTGTTTTGTTTGTGATTTGCTTGATATCTTCTTGTGCTTCGTCTATGATTTGCTTGATATTTTCTTGTTCTTTGTCTATGTTTTGTTTGTTTTCTGTTTGTGCTTTGTCTGGGTTTTGTTTGTTATCATCTTGATATTGACAATAGTTTTTCACTGTAAATATCGTAAACTTTCCATGCGATTCGCTTGTTATTTCATCCGTTTTTATTAGATGTTTTATCGCTGTTCTTACTTCATTCACTGATAGGGATGTTTCATACGCTAATTTGTCTAATGACGTAACAAATGACCCTTTCGGGACATCAATTCCTTTAAATTTTCCATCTGTCCAATTAGCTTTGAGTAACATATAAGTAAATACTCTGTATGTCTTTATATCAGACCACCACTCCCAATCTAATATATCCCTATATATTTTTATAAATCCTGCCATTATATCCTTCCACCTTTATTCAATAAATCGTTTCGTAATATTAAATACTATATTCGCCACCTTTCAAACAACTAAATATGTTACGTATTAGTTCCGTTATACTCTTTTACCCTCTAATATTATAATTGTCCTTTTTCTTAATTGCGCGCCTGATCGCACTATCACCGTCCCAAGGCTTTGCTTTTCTGTTTTTGACCAGCGGATGACAATGGCACATCACCATTTCCCGTGTGCCGTCTGCACGAACTGTCCAAACAAATCCGCTGTCGTTGCAAT
Organism: Lachnospiraceae bacterium; assembly: GCA_009774395.1. Classification (GTDB taxonomy): domain Bacteria; phylum Bacillota; class Clostridia; order Lachnospirales; family Lachnospiraceae; genus COE1. The sequence continues at coordinate 33,415 of VSNQ01000036.1, read as the reverse complement.
CGCTGCATTTGTATTTTGTTTTCCATTCTTCCATTACAATCACTGCTCCTTAACGATAATCCCATATACATGATAATCCCTCTCAAATGCTTGTCTGCCTTTTTGATGTGCAATAGTATGATGTACACGGCACAGGCATATTTTTCTGTTGCTGCTGTCGTCATAGGTTCGCCTATCGTGTCCCATACCTATCGCGTCCCAATGATGCAGTTCCCCGTCTTTGCCACATATAGCACATTTTCGGCGGCGTATGCATTGATACAGGTATGTATCTATATCATCTGTGCGTGTTGAGAGTGCCTCTGACGTGATTACGCCGTTTTTTAAACAAAAGTCTATTAACTGATTAATAAACTCCTTTGCTGTTAGTATAGAGCAGTCTGACAAGGAGAAATAATCATTACCTGTCTGCTGGATATAATAGTATTTCATCACTTCTTTTGCTTCTTCTGGCGTATATCCAGTATATAAAGATATATCTTTTAAAGTCGCATAAATTTTTTTGCGCTGTTCCTGTGATATTGTACGCGTATCAGTTAGGCGCAGGCTAACATCATGGATATTTTTATTTTTGATATCTGATGCCATGTCTGCGCCATCTACACGGACAACAATATCTGTACTGCTGCCATTATCGCGCATTGCTGTTATTTTGCCGTCATATGCTGACATACTGCCTCCTATTCTGTGTGCCTTGCGTGGTGCGCAGGCGGTTGTTCAGGGGAAGCCTGCGCACCCTATATAAAAGTAGAGGATTGTGAGAATGTGGTGCATACGCACCACGCACGACACACAGAAATTTACCTGTTGAATTATTCATCCGTTTTGGATTTATTAGATTTTTGCAAGTATTCTTTCTTATCCTTCCTTGCAGTTTTTTATACAATTACGCAGATACAAACTATATTCGTGATGCGGAGTGTACATAACAATAACTACGTGCATTTTAACTAAGGCAGAAAGCCGCTCCCATTTTGGATAATCAACGATTTTCTTGTTTTTGCTGCTAATGAAACCGTTCTGCTGCCATGCTGCGAAGGTTCCGGATGCAAACATACCTGCAACATATGCCGAATTAACATAGATATTTATTTCTGCTGCTTCTCGCATACGTTGCAAGGCTGCTGCCATTGCATCCAGCGCAAGGCTGTTCTGCGTGGCTGACAGCGCACTTCCATAGCCTTCCGCTGTTTTCAATTCGTTATTTTGATTTATGTATGCAAGTATATAGCCGTATCTGCCTGACTGCCTTTTCAGCGGCGGTATGTCGCTCTCAATAAATATGTCTACGTGTTTTAACATCTGGTTATCCACACCTTTTCACAAGTTATCCACATCACACTAAGATACATTTACTTATGATTACTGTTCTACTATTAATGATGTCTACTAATTTCAAATAGCAAATTTGCAATATCCGGCAACACTCTAATACACTCTGGTATTGCACAGTGTTTACGTGCGTTTTCAGTTGTATTTTCGATAAAATCTAATAACGTTTTTTCCAGTTTTTCGCGGGTATTTGTACCGATTATGAAATCCGCAGTAAAACTCTGACCGTCAATTTTTGTTGGTTCTTTTCCTGTTGGTTGCTCTGTTATACTCTCGTATGCTAAATTATCTTGCTCTTTAGCAACTTGCAGCATCTTTTTTTGAACGTACAACGCAAGGTCTGGATTGCAAAATCTTAATTGACGATATAAATTGCATATTCCTGCCAATATACCTCCCTGCTGCTTAATTTCAGCATATTTTTCAAGTATGGCTTCATCAATTTTGCCCAGCATTTTATCTTCTATCTTTCCCCGATAACTCCTATTAGCTAAGTCCCGCAGATATTCGTTGACATTTACTGAACTTTTTACTGTCAGTTTATCATCTATATTTGTCTGTACTTTATAACTGCTTGAAGTACCAACTTGGTCACTTCTTGCTTTTTCCGGTAAACTTGTATTCTCTTTTCGTAACATCTGAATATTTTTATTTCTCGTTTCCGCTAGAAGATTTTGAAGTTCCAGACCAGCAGGTAACTTTTGAAATTTGCACCAATCATCATAAAAAACTGCAAACGACACTTTTATTACATCAGGATAATTAGAATGCAAGTACCAACGTTCTGTTCTAAGGTTTCCAAGTACCAGATCTGAATCTATAATCATACCACCCGAACTAAGGCTGTCGCCCTTTAAAGTACATTTTGCCGTTTGTTCATGTTGAACCGAAAATTGTTTCTTTTTTCGTTCATCAGGGACTTTTGCATATCTTTTTACTAACTCGAATACCTTTTTGAGCATTTTTTCTCACCCCTCATCACATTATTTACTACTGCCTTTAGTAACTATACTTAAAATCAATTTCTTTAACTCATTTGTACAACCCTCTAGGTAATCATCAACAGTTTTAAAATGTTTGATGACTGCAATTTTTGTTATTATTAAAAAAACTATTATTGATATTCCTGTCGAAACTCCTATTACTAACAACATTTGCTCACCCCACATCATATTCAATCATTTGTTTTCTTGTGCTTTTTACATTCTCCTGTATACTGTTCTTACTCCTATATAAAAATTAGATTCTCTTGCCGTTCCATCTTCCTTTACCTAACCGCATATTTTTCCATCTGCTTCGCCAGCTTGTCCGTATCAAAGTAAAATTTTCTCCCTCCGGGCTTTCTAGTTACACATTTCTGCCCTTCAACGTGTGCCATTTGCCGCAAATACCCTTTGGGGATTCCACATTCTTCATTTAATTCTTTTGTGGTCATCATTTTTCTTGGGAACTGCATAACTCCACCTCCTCTATAATCACACCTTTTCTGCCGTCTGGCAGGGGTATGATGCCGCCTAAAGCAATATTGTCAGATTTTAACAACTTAATCCCAAGTTTGTCTGCTGCTTCTTTTAATGCTTCTTGTATCACCTTTCCTCACCCCCTCTCATATGCAATCATTTGTTCTCTTGTGTTTTTATATACTCTCCTATATACTATTCTTACAGGCTGTTGCAGCAGCCAAGTTCAAAAGAAAGGAGAATAAGCATGAAACTTGATATTTCCTGTATACGTGATCTACTTTTATGTTTTGAAGACTGCCTTATATTAACAGATGAACTGGAATACAAATCCATCGATTTGTATGAAATATGCCAAACTGAAAATCTTCAACAATACAGTCGTTCGCAAATTGCATACACCATTTGTAAGCTTGAAGAAGCAGACTTTATTAACGCTTACGTTCAATATGGCAACAATTCCATTAGTTATATTGTGGTCAGTTCAATCACTTTTGCTGGTCATCAATTCCTTGATACCATCCGCCCTGAGTCCGTATGGAGCAAAATCCATTCGATTTCAGAAAAAACAGGACTTAAATCTATTTCCACCATTATGGATATAGCCGAAATTATTTTACCTGATACAATTAAATCAGCCATTACGTAAACTTTCCACTTGTAATGTATTGTTTATGATGACGTGCAATACTTTCGTCAACATCCTTTACCAACATAGCTGCAGCATTTTTAGCGTCCAGAGGTGTTATTTCTTTTTTAGTCATAACACCTCTTAGTTCTTCTACCAGTTTTGCAAGCTCATCCCGTTCCATCCCCCTCACCTCCCCTATACTGAAATCTGCGGATAATCAAATACCCTATATCGGAGTAAATAAAAAGGCTATCGACTACTTAAAGAATGTATAATCTTGATAAACATTCCCGCAATAGCAGTATTCAGCATTATCAATACTGCTATTATTTTTTTACTCTTTATCAATTTTGACTCCAAAGAGTACACCTTATTATCACATTTAAACTGTTTTTCCCATATAGCTATTATTAGTTTGTACAATGCCCTGTCATTGTTGATTAACAGTTGCTGTCTTTCACTCAAACCATCTTCAATGTCCATAGTATGAAATTGATAGATGTATTCTTTTTGTCCTCCCATCCAGTACTTGTTTTTAAATTCTTGCATGGATAGTCTTTCCTTTCCTAATATATAACCATTAAGCATCTTTCCTCACCTCACTTCCTATTACATTATTTTCTTTGTTTATGCTACACCTGTATCATTAACTATTTCATTTTCTGCTGTTGCAAAAACATAATCTAATTTGTACTCTGGACAAACAACTGCACATATTTTCATTGCTTCACCTAATGAAAAATCACTTATTCCGCGAATTTTGTTTAACGCAGTTTTTTCAGATACATCAAGTAGACTTGCTAAAGCTTTTGTTGTGATTGACTTGTCATATAGTATCTTTTCTAGATGTTTGTACATACTTGCACCTCCTTCACTAAAAATTAAAAAAAATCGTTTTACCCTGTGGGGTAATCTATATCTGTATAGTATACCTTATAGGGTAAAATGTCAATACTTTTTTACCCTATATCCGAAATTTTTCCTTTACAAGGTAAATATTAAATGATATACTGTAAAAAATGGAAATGGTGATGGTGATATGGATTTTTTAGAAAGATTAGATAAATTAATAGAAGCACGGGGAATTAATAAAAACATACTATCAAAAGAAAGCGGGATTCCTTATACTACTATAGATGGATTTTATAAAAAAGGATACGAAAATGCTAAGTTGTCTACAATAAGAAAACTTTGCGATTATTTTGGCATTACTATGGATTATTTAGTAATGGGGGAATATTCTAAAAATTTTTATCTTTCAGATATCGAAAAGCAAATAATCATAGCATATCGCAAAACAGATGAAATAGGAAAAGCAGTTGTTTTACGTTCTCTTGGAATTGATGAAAAAGGGAAAATCAAAAGCAAAAAAATGTCATAAAATATCACAAAAAAGGCAATATAATATATACAAATTCATGGGATATGTAAAAATAATGAAATTATCAAAATAAGGACATTAGCAGAATTGGCACAAAAACAATTCCTTTCTGAAATGTGAGGTGAATGATGTGACAATAAACGAACGAATAAAAAATTTCAGAAAATATACTCTAAAAAAAATCAACGACAATTTGCTGCAGATTTAGGAATGGCACAAACTGGGGTTAGTACTATGGAACAAGAAGGTGCAACAATTACAGACCGCACAATCAAAACCTTATGTCTAACTTACAAGTTAAACGAAGAATGGATACGTACTGGGAAAGAACCCATGTATATACATGAACCAACCTTTAGCCTTGATAAATTTGTTAATGACCACGGCGGAACTAACTTAGAACTTGAAGCCATGAAAGCATATTTTGAATTAGATCCAAATATAAGAAAAATACTTGTGAATCATTTCAAAGAGCGGCTTAATTCTATTCATGATGAACCAGCAGAACCAACCATAAACACAGAAGAACAAAAAAAGCAATTTATTGCACAAGAAGCGGATGAATTTGCAGAATTGGCACGAGAACAATTCATTTCTGAAAAGAAACAGGAATCCAAAACATCATCTGTGAAAAAATCCGACGCCAAAATAGGATAACTCCCCATTCCAAGGATAATATTATACATACGGATATATGGGATAAATAAAGAAAGTTGCCAAACGACACTAAAAACAAAAATTAAGGAGAGAACAAGTATGTTGTACCCATTTATGACACTTAATGACAACACAGAAATTGTCCATTCGGAACTGTTAAACATGGATGGAAAAGAAAAAGTCAAAGTATGCATTGAAAAACCCGTGTATGGCGGATTCCATTCTGCTGTATGTTATCTTCCTGATTACTCATGGGAAAACATCCAAGGTTTTTCAGATTCAGAAATAAATACTTTACAAGAGTTTCTTGAATCCCTCTCTCATATCATTATCCAACTTGCAAAAGACGGGGGGACTGAATATGCCGCAAATTTTTAAAATCGGTTCATATACGATATATTTTTGGATGAACGAAACCAACCAACTGAAACCTGTCAACCACTACGGCATTTTGATAGAAAATAATTTTCTTAGGAGTCAACATGGATAATTTTTTAATGAAACCAAAAATTGATTTCGCTTTTAAAGAAATCATGATGAATGAAAAAGCACGGATCGGCTTTTTATCTGCAATATTAAACATAGATCCGGAAGATATTAAGGAAACACAAATTTTGAATACTTACCTTAGAAAAGAACATGAGGAGGATAAACAAGGCATTTTAGATGTTCGGATTTTAATGAATAACGATACCGAAATCGATACCGAAATTCATCTTTCCGAATTAAAAGTCTGGGCAGACCGTTCTTTGTTTTATATTTCCAAAATGTATACAGAACAAATCCGTCAGGGACAAAAATATGATGTCTTTAAAAAATGTGTCAGCATTAGTATCTTAGATTTTATACTTTTTGAAGAACCGAAGAATAATACTCCCGAAGAACCAAAACAACCTTCCCAATCCAACTTTTACTCATGCTTTCATATTTGGGAAGATACTAGGCATTTTCTTTTCACAGATAAAATGGAATTTCATGTGATAGAGCTTCCAAAATTACCGCCGGAATTAAAAGATGATATTGAAAATGAAAAAGTTTTTCTATGGGCAAAGTTTATTAGTTCTGAAAAGAAGGAGGATTTTGATATGGTTGCACAAAAAGACCCTTATATTGACAGTGCCTATCAACAATTACAAATTATCAGTCAGGATAAACAAAAACGACTGGAATACGAAGCACGACAGAAAGCAATCCTTGACTACAACCAATATATGTATGAAGCTGAACAGCGTGGAAGGGAACAAGGCGAAAAAGTCGGCAGGGAACAGGGCGAAAAAGTCGGCAGGGAACAAGGCGAAAAAGAAAAAGGTATTCAAATCGCTAGAAATCTTCTTTCACTAGGTCTTGATGTAAATACGATTATGACGGCTACAGGACTTAGCCTTCAAGATATCGAAGCCTTACAATAAATGCACAATAAAAATCCGCCCGATGCCAACAACACCGAACGGATTTTCATAGATATCTAAAGATGATACCTACAACGCAAGAATATTGTATCATCTTTAGAGCAGCCTTGCAAGCAATTTTTTTGCTGGCTGTTATTTTTATACACTTTTTTAGGAGGATGATACAATGGCAAAGTATAAAAAGCGTAAAGACGGGCGATATGCAACAACTGTATTGGTAGGATATAAGCCTGATGGCAAACCCAACAATGTGTTTTTATCTGCTAAAACCGAAAAAGAACTGAAAGAAAAAATATTTGAGTTGAAAATGAAGATGAAAACATGTGAAGTGGTCAAGACATCTGATACACTGCTAAAGGATTATGCTGATAGCTGGCTGGAAACATACAAGGCATCTGCAAGCTTTAACACTAAAGCAATGTATGTAAATGCTATTAACTGCCATATAAAGCCAGAAATTGGACATATCCCACTAAACAAAATTGTCCGTTCTGATATTCAAAAACTAATTAATGACCGACAAGAGCACCCACGGACGTGTGAAATTATTCGTCTGACGTTAGTACAGATACTTAACAGTGCAATTGATGACAAGCTGCTGCATGAGAATGTAGCCAAAAAAGTAACGCTGCCAAAACGACACAAGGCAGAAAAACGCGCCTTGACGGAACTGGAAAAGGAAGCAATAAAGAAGGCTGATTTTACCATACAGGAAAAAGCTTTTGTAATGCTACTATTTTATTTCGGTCTGCGCCGCGGGGAATGCCTTGCTCTAACGAAAGCTGATATCAATTTAAAGAAAAAGACCCTAACAGTAAATAAAACTGTAATATTTGATAAAAACACCCCTGCAATCAAAAACGGAGCAAAATCTGACGCAGGGAACCGCACATTACCTATCCCAGAAAGCATAGAACCCTTTCTAAAAGAGTTTTTGCAGTCAGTTGATAGTTTTTATCTATTCAAAGGAAAAACCACAGAAACACTCTCTAAGACGCAATATGTTAAAATGTGGGAACGAATTATTAAGAAAATGAATGCTGCTGTTACCTCCGACAAAGAAAAAGAGATAGGCGCTAAACCAATAACCAGATTAACTGCACACATCTTCCGGCATAATTATTGTACTATGCTCTATTATTCCGGCATCAGCCAGAAGAAAGCTGTAGAACTGATGGGACATTCTGATCTCAAAATGATAATGGAAGTTTACGCACATTTAGACGAAGAAAAAGAAGCCGTGCAAGAGAAATTGAACAGGGCTATTTCGCTATAATCCTGCTATAATTTTGCTATAAAATATCTGTATGCTATAATAATGCTATAGCTATAAACCGACTTTTGAACACATTTTTTATCAAAACAAAAACACTTGAAACCCTTTAAAAATAAGCGTTTCAAGTGTTTTTAAATTCATGAGCCACTCGGGACTCGAACCCGAGACAACTTGATTAAAAGTCAAGTGCTCTACCACCTGAGCTAGTGGCCCATCTATATATTAGTGACGGCTGTATTCCGTCTTGAAGAAATCAAACTGGGCTAGCTGGATTCGAACCAGCGAATGCAGGGATCAAAACCCTGTGCCTTACCGCTTGGCGATAGCCCAAAAAGGTGGATACTGGGATTCGAACCCAGGGCCTTCAGAGCCACAATCTGACGCGCTAACCAACTGCGCTATACCCACCATATATGAGATAAGGCAAGTTCCATCTCAAACGTGCTCGAAGGGATTCGAACCCCCGACCCACAGCTTAGAAGGCTGTTGCTCTATCCAACTGAGCTACGAGCACACGCTGTAACACATCCTTTATTTGCTTGCGGTCACAAAGCGGGCGATGGGAATCGAACCCACGTATCTAGCTTGGAAGGCTAGTGTTCTACCATTGAACTACGCCCGCGAACTATACTTTCAATTAACAATGTTGTTAATGAGTCATTCAACGAAGTCTGTATTTGCCAGAATAGGAATCGGGGTGACAGGATTCGAACCTGCGACCTCCTGGTCCCAAACCAGGCGCTCTAGCCAAGCTGAGCCACACCCCGTTGACTATGTATGCCCTTAGCATTTATCGCTGAACCACAACGACGAAATTCATTATACACAATTCTTATCTACATGTCAATACTTTTTTCATAACTTTTTTAAAATTTTTTAGTGATATAAAAATTTATTTCATATATACTTAAAAAAGTATTATATTCTTTATTATAATGTAATGCTATTCGATATAATAAAGATTAAAATGGGCTTCTCCTGCACTGTCCAGTTCCATAATCATATACGACGGCTTCCGATTCTCCTGTCTTGGATATGACAAACTACCAGGATTAATCGCAATAATATTTTTGGAAATATCAATCACAGGGCGATGCGTATGACCATACATCACAATATCCGCCCCTTGCGCCACTGCTTCCTGCTTCAGCATTTCGTTACCCATACCAATATAATAACGATGCCCGTGTGTTATCATAACATGATACTTACCTATTTGTAAAGTCTTTTCTGAGGGTAAATCAGAAAAAAAATCATTATTTCCGGCAACCATCTCTACAGGGCAGCCTGCCGCCTTGGCAATTTTTTCCTCACTCCCCTCCACATCACCTAAATGAATCAGCAAATCAATTGTTCCAATATCTTCCATGATTTTAAGGAAATTGTTATCTTTCCTATGTGTGTCACTGATAATTAATATCTTCATAATCGCTGCACTTCCCCTTATCCCTATTCTGTTGTACTATATTGAAAGAACTGCCTTCAACTGCGCTTTCATCTCCTCTAATGCCTTTCCCCTGTGGCTGATACGGTTTTTTTCCTCTGGAGAAAGTTCTGCGGAATACTTGCCATAAGATGGAAGGTAAAAAATAGGATCATAGCCAAAACCATTATCGCCTTTTTCCTCATAGCCAATTATGCCCTCTATCGTTGCCCTTGTGTGCAGTTTCCTGCCGTCGGGCAGAACTGCGGCTATTACACATACAAAGCGCGCTGTCCGCTTATCGTCAGCAACGCCCTCTAAACGCTGAATTAAATTTGTATTTTTAACAGTATATGAAGTATCCTCACCCATATATCTTGCAGAATAAATACCCGGTTCTTTGTTTAGATAATCGATTTCCAGACCAGAATCATCTGCAAGTACCACCACATTTTCGCCACGCTGTGCCAATTCCTGCGCGATTGCTTCCGCCTTTATCGCAGCATTTTCTTCAAAACTCTGTCCGTTTTCATCAATATCAACGTGAATGCCTGCTTCTTTCATAGATTCAATTGTTATGCCAAGATCAGCCATAATCATGCGGATTTCTTTCATTTTACCGGCGTTGCCTGTGGCAAACACTATTTTTTCACATTCCATTGCTTTCTATCCTCTTTTCTGTTAAATTAAACGCCTGTTCCAACGCCTGCATTAATGCTGTGACAATGCTTTCATTTAATTTATAAACCGATTCTACATTTTCCGTTTCTGATGCTGGAAGTGTTAACTCAAGAAAAGCCGCCGGAACAACTGCCTGCGACACCAAGATATCTTCCGCGCCACACTCCCGAAATCCCTTAGGAACCAACTGTGTTTCTGCTGCGAAAACACCAGCTGCTAAAATCGCAAGCTGCGTGCTGCCAAAATTCGGAATAAAATAAGTCGTATTGCATACGGTAACTGCACTTGCCTGTTCCGCTGTTTCACTGCTTTCTACTGCTATCCCCAGCAGAATATCCGCCTGCACAGTATTTGCAAAGGTCACTACTTCCTGCTCCGTATATTCCTCAAGCATATTGCTGGCTAGAAACAGTTTCATATGATTATTAGCGGCAAAGTCTGCTATACTCTGCTGCCATTCTGGTATCATTAGACGGTTTCTGTCTGTATAAGGTTGATAAACCACTGCTACACCGCTATATGCTGCTCTAAGTGCGTCAAACTGCAGTGTAATTTTATCAGCTTGGCTGTCGATCGTCCAACTGTATGTATCTTTGCAATAAACTTCTACCACAACATCCCTATTCTGGCGATAAATCCCCACTGCATCCATAATTGCGGAATCACTGACAATCTGCACATTATCTGCAAAATATTCCGCAGCTTCCGGAAATGTAATTACCACCTTTTTCTTGGTAAATTCCTCACGCACTTCAATATCAAGCGATTCTATTGGCATATCTGGACGTATCACTAGTTTCGACGCGCGTTCATCTTTATAAACTGCCTTGACATTTATTTTGGGATAGGAAAGTATCTGATCCTGTTCGTTTATCTGTTCCAGCAAAAGTCCTAAACGGCTGTTGGCATCAAAAAATCCCTCATTTTGCTTAAAACCTGCCATTAATATAGCGGAAATAATACAAAATACAATTGCAGCCACCATTGTGTGCCGATACAGCCTATCCCGATTCTGTGCTATTATCTGCCCCGCCTCGCTATATGCCTGTTCTTCTGTGTCCAACTATCTTCCCTCCGGTCCTCTGGGCGGTTTCGGCCCCATAAACTGATAATAGTAGGTTTTCATCATTCCATTATAAATCTTGCGGTTTTTGTCTGCTTTTCTGCCAATACTGCGTTCTGCGCCCTCATAAGAGGTAATTAGATACATTGACCATGTATTATGCATTTTGTATCGTTCGCCTATTGTTTGATACAGGGCAGGAATCAATTCTTTATCACCGACACGCTCTCCATAAGGGGGATTGGTAATAATAAAACCGTATTTGCCTGCGTGCGCAAATTGTGCAGCCTCCTGCACGGCAAAATTTATCATATGTCCGACACCAGCGCGGCGTGCATTTTCTTTTGCAATTGCAATAATTTCTGGATCGATATCAGCTCCATAAATTTCCACTTTCGCCGAATCATCCACCAGTTCACGCGCTTCCTCATAACAGTCGTTCCATATCGTTTCGGGTATCAGCTGATCCCATTTTAATGCCGTAAAACCTCTTTTCATGCCAGGCGCGATATTTGCCGCCATAAGCGCCGCCTCTATCGGAATTGTCCCGCTGCCGCAAAAGGGGTCTGCCAAAATCCTATCTTTTTTCCAAGGAGTCAGCATAATCATTGCAGCCGCCAGATTCTCTGCTATGGGCGCTCTTGCCGTCTGTTTACGGTATCCTCTCTTATGCAGCGACTCGCCAGTGGTGTCAAGCCCAACGGTTACTTGATCTTTCATAAGAAAAACCCTGACAGGAAATTGTTGTCCCTCCTCCGAAAACCAACTTATATGATATACCTGCTTTAACCGTTCTACAATCGCTTTTTTAATAATAGACTGCATATCCGAGGGCGAAAACAGCTTGCTTTTAACACTCGCCGCCTTAGCGACCCAGAATTTGCCGTCCAGCGGGATATAATCCTCCCATGCAAGCGCCTTTATGCCTTCAAAAAGTTCGTCAAACGACTCTGCCGGAAAGCTTCCGATTTTTATTAAAATCCGTTCTGCTGTCCGCAGCCCGATATTGGCACGGCAGACTGCTTCTTCATCGCCTGCAAATGTTACGCGTCCATCTTCCACCTGCGTAATATCATAACCCAAATCAATAATTTCTTTTTTTAATACTGCCTCCAAACCGAAATGGCATGGGGCTATCAACTCAAATTTTCTCATATGTATATATTATAATTCCTAGAATCAGATGTCAAGAAAAACAAAGAATATGCTATAAATCGAGTAGAAAAAAACATTTCTCTGCACGAGTGTCCGTGTGCAATCAAGTAGGGGAATGACCTTCTCTCCTACTCGCCGCGCGCCCCATGCGCCGCTTCTGCGGCATATTTCCTCTGCACGGGGCTGCGCATAAAAAAGGCGGCTCTATAATAAAGCCGCCTTTAAGGGAGAATTTCCAGCTATTTATTTGTTGTTATTGTTGTAGCTGTTCTGGGAATTGCTGTTTGTACTGTTCTTGCAATTCTGGCTGTTCGCATTCTGAGAATTCTGGCTGTTAGAATTCTGCGCATTTTGAGCGTTCTGCGCATTCTGTGTGCTGTTCTGATAGCTGTTGCTGCTGCTGTTTGAAGCCTTGTTGTTTGCCTTGTTCTGATTCTGTTCGTAATTGTTGTTTGTTCCAGACATTTTTAAATACCTCCAATAATATACGGGAATCTTCTCCCTGATTTTTGGATATGCATGGTTTGTATTTCTGCATATCCTTAACACTGATTTCGTGTTACAGCAATAGGATTTGCACAAATGCCGGTTTTTATACAACATAATTAATTAACATATCATGTTAACTTTGGAAACACTGCCCAAAACTGACAATTTATATTTGTTAGATTTTATTTTCAGAAAATGGTTGACCTTTGAGGTCAGAGTTGCTATACTAATATCAGTAAAGAGATACTCCTTCAATCCTCTTTACAACCCTTATATATTAATTATTTATACTCCCCTTATGAAAAGCGATCATGAAAATGGTCGCTTTTCCTTTTAATATTTTTCGTGTTTTGTTGACTGTGTAAGTCAATTATTGTAACCAAAATAAGCAGAACATTCCCTTATTCCGGGCTTTGTTCTGCCTAATTATTCACATAACATCAAAATTTTCCTATCCAGTTGCGCACAATCCGAACTACAAATGTTGCCACCATTACCATTAAAATAAAAGGTGCAAGAAACACAAAAACACGAAATGCAAGTGTTAGAATTAAAACAAAAACCACCAGCACAATACAAAGAACTGCCCATAACGGCATCCGAAACTGCTTAGTATTCCTGCCCTGTTCATATCCATAATCGGAATTATTATAACTACTGTTAAAATTTCCGTTGAAGCTGCTGTTTGTATAGCCGCTATAATCTTTCTGCGTTTCTCCCATATTGGAGGCAAACTTTGAAGTACCTTCTATGGTTTTCGCAAGCAGACGCGGATCGCCAAGCATACGCAGCACCTCCGGCTCACTCTTCCCGCCGCTGATCTGTTCACTGATATACCTTCTATAGTATATAATATTTTCCTGCACTACTTGATCCGGCACTCTGCCGACTAATGCTTCCTGAAGCTGTTTTAAAAATTCTTCTCGATTCACGCCTGCCAATGTCCTCCGTATTTATTACATTGTATTATTTATCCATTCCTCTGCCAAGAGTTAATTTTTTAATATATTCATCTGGACTTTTCTTCATCTGCGCCATATCGTAAAACGCTTTTAATACCATGCGGTCTTTGTTGCATGTATCTGTATTTTTCCCTGAATCACCGATAATATTATAGCGGTTCATCTGCCATACATATAAATCTATCATACTGTAACCGCAGCATTTTACATTTTCTGTCAGACAATGATGTTCCAAATAATATATTAATTCCTCCAAAAGCTCTGGAGCAACAATAATTTCTCCCCAAAGCATGTCGCACCATTCTTTGGGCTGTCCCGCGATTTCGCCTACTGCCAGCAGCCCTTCATATGCCTTGATGCGTCTGGCATCATAAACTATCCCAGCCACTTTCGTTCCCTAATGCACCGACACAGTGCTGCCGTCGGTACACTTGCCTTTCCATGCAATTATTTGTTTGCAATTATTTGTATGTAATTATCTGTATACATTTTTTTGTATACATTTTTTTGTATACATTTTTTTGTATACATTTTTTTGTATGCAGTCATTTCATACAATCTTTTGCATCCAATCCTTTATGCGCAATAAATCCAATACAAAAATAGTACTGGATTATTACATAACGATTTTGCTGATAGTTCTATGGTATCATACTATTGATACTGCGTAAATGAAGCAAATATTAAATTTTTATAATTATTCCGTGTTTTTATACTCACAAACTCTATCGTTTGGCACTATAAAATCCTCATCAAAAAAATATAGCTATAACCTTATTTAATAATTATTTTTTGTGTTTATGCTGGCTTGACATTCCTTGAATTTTATTTAATACCAAACAAAAAAAAACGCTCTGATGCTCTCTTACTTTATTATATCAACAGAAAATGTATTCTCCTCGTCAAATACACCGCCAAAATAATATAATACCTTCTGCATATCCTGCTGATATACAATAGACCACTGTGTAGTCCATGTGCCCTCTGTCTGGGATACTTGCGATAGTGCGTTTTTTACATCTTCTTCAGATAAAATACCATTGTTTTCCTGATAAATTGCGCAAAGCGTTTCATAGCGTTTTTGTGCACTCTCACCGCCTGCAGCTGTGTCTTTATTTGCAAGGTTAAAATTAGTAATACAATTGGTATTGACTACTGTTATCTCGCCATTAACAAATTCTATACTGGCAGATGCCCCCTGCGCATCAGATATAGAGAGGTGATGACTAATGCCGCCTGATGCATGAATATCATATTGCTGCAGTAAGTGAACTGCTTCTTCTACAGTCGCTGCGCGATTGAGCAGCAGTCGGATTGCTGTTGTCACGGTTAAATCCGGCTTTTCGGTATCAATGTCTAGCATTCCGCCCTCATTTACCTCCAAGTCAGCAACACAAAGTCCAGCTTCGTTTATGCCATCCATTGGTACATAAACGGCTGCAATCGCCAACATTTTATTGATAAAATTATCTGGCACAGTTTCCGCACTATCAATAATATTCTTAAAATCGCAGGTTGCTATGGAAGCATAGCCCTCTTTTGGCGTACACTTTACAATAATGGGAACAGATCCATACCAGTCATAATTTCTGCCCCAGATATGACTATTATTTTCCTTTTTCGCTGAAATCGTGCTACAGGAAAGCCCTTCATTTGTCACATCTACCTGATAAAAGCCCTTGGAAATACAATTCGTCAGAAATATACTGACTTCTTTATCAGAATGCGCTCCGCCCGCTTCCAAAAACTTATCAAAATAGTAATCACTTTTTACTTCCATAATATAACAATTTTTCCCTTGCGAAATGGGATGTATGGAACGGATAATGCCAAGCTCCTCCCGAAACATTATACCAGTACTGCAGACTGTTATCAGCAAAACAGCGCCAATTACAGCAAGCGCAATTTTACCTTTGTTTCGTTTTCCTGATTTTTTTCCTTTTTGTGATATGTTTATTTTTTTTAATGTATTATTGGATTCTTTCATAAAAATTTTTCTCCTTTTTTATTCTTTTTCAAATTATAGAATTTATACTGGCGAACGCTTAAATTTGCCAATACTGCTGATTTATGAGCGTAAATATTTTGAGTGGTATGGTAAAATGTATCGCTCATGAGTATAACAGCGAATCAACTATAGCACTTTTTCAAGGGCAAAAAAAGTCCCTTTCCGGTAAGTTACCGAAAAGGGCAGGCAAAATGCTGTTATATTTTTTTATTTTTCTTAATTATTTCATTAATCTCCCAAACTTTTTTGCAATCCTCATAATATGCCAGTAAAAATGTCGCTGTAAAGACAATCAGAAGCATAATC
The DNA here is from genome assembly GCA_009774395.1 of Lachnospiraceae bacterium. GTDB lineage: Bacteria > Bacillota > Clostridia > Lachnospirales > Lachnospiraceae > COE1. The sequence goes on along the minus strand of VSNQ01000036.1, from coordinate 17,182 downwards.
GTAAGGCATACCAAAAATGCGGCATTCATATCCAAGAAATCGTACACAACACCTCCCATAACCCCTACAACTACAACCACAACGCCAAAGTACAAAGAAACCATCAGTATACCCGATTGTATATTCCAAAATCCTATTATAAAATGAAATGCCGCAATCACAAAGCAGATGTTCAAAAGCTGTATCGCTTTCTGATTGTCTATTGGGTCAAACACTCCAATTTCGCTTATTAACACATACATTATCACTACAAATGCATAGGATATTGTAAAACTTACAATTGTTTTCAGTACCCTACTGATATAATTTCCCTTTTTTTCCAATTACTTCGCCGCCCTTCTCGAATATACGTTTCACTTTCATATTTCTCTTAAAAACTTTTCTTTCAATCCATTTACATAATGCCGGTTTACAATCTGACGCTCTCCATTGTCAAGCAGCGCCTCAAACCGTCCGTTTATCTGGGGTTTTATTTCCAAAATTTTGCAGATATTAACAATGGTTGATTTACTGATACGCGCAAAACTGTATTTCCCGATTTTTTCTTCTATCTCATAAAGCTTATATTCGCAAGTGTACACTTCCGCTTTGGAATACACAAACGTCTTTTCTTCTACGCTCTCAATATAAAATATTTCATCTAAAGAAATCTTGCTGACTGCCCCGTCCTTTAACACGGGAAGGGAAAACATTAATGCATGAATTTCATTGATAATACGTTGCAAATCCGCATTAATCATCCCGCATTTAATATGGATTTCCGTTTCTTCCTGTGTGTCGTTTTGTTCTATCCATAGTTTCATCTGTTACCGCCTATTTTTTGCACATCTGCAATTCAAGATTCAAGATTCCGAAACACCGATTCTTTGAATATCTTATGACCGCTCTGATTCATTTGATTTTCCTTATCTATTATATCAGTTTTAGCAATTATTTCAAGTTCTGAAGTGATATCCGTTTTCGTTACCGTTTTCTGTTATTTTCGCATTTTCATTGACGCAGCCCCAAGAAAAAATGTATAATATAAAGCACGAACAAGACATAGCATATACGACAGCCCCTATACAATCTACAACAAATAAAAAGGAAATGATTTATGAGTTATTCCAATATTCTTTTGATCGGCATCAATGCGAAATATATTCACTCTAATCCTGCGATTTACTGCCTAAAGGCATATGTGGATCGCTATTGCACCAACCGTCCTGACGGCTGCGGCGTATCACTTGCTGAATATACAATCAATCAACCTGTATCAGCAGTTCTTGCTGATTTATATGCAAAAAAACCCGATGTTGCCGCTTTTTCCTGTTATATCTGGAACTGGGAAATGGTGCAGAATATCCTTTTGGAACTGCCCAAAATCCTACCGGATACACAGATTTGGCTTGGCGGGCCTGAGGTTTCTTTCCATACAGAAGAAATTCTTTCCAAATATCCGCTGCTTACTGGCATTATGATTGGGGAAGGCGAAGAAACTTTTCGAGAATTAGCAGTGTATTATTGGACAGGTAAAGGCAGTTTACTCGATATAAAAGGAATCCTGTATCACGGCAGTTATACAGGAATGCGTACACCAGTTGCAATCGACAGCCTGCCTTTTCCCTATGATGCTGAGAATCTATTAGACGCCTTTGAAAATCGAATCATTTACTATGAATCGCAGCGCGGCTGCCCTTTTCGCTGTGCATACTGCCTTTCTGCTGCTCATAGTCAATATGCGAATGAAAATACCAAAAAAGATTTGCTAAGTCCCACAACTGCTGCGCCCACATCCGCAATGCCGGATACCGACGGGCATTTTTCTATACAAAAGGATTATCATACCGATAAAGTACGTCTGCGCAGCTTGGAAATGGTTCAAAAAGAACTGCAATTTTTCCTGGATCACCATGTAAAACAGGTAAAATTTATTGACCGTACCTTTAACTGTAACGCTGCCCATGCCTCTGCTATATGGCGTTATCTTCTAAAACATGATAATGGCGTTACAAATTTTCACTTTGAAATAGCAGCAGATTTGCTGACAGAAGAACAACTTGCACTTTTAGCGCAGATGCGTATAGGACTAATCCAGTTGGAAATTGGCGTACAATCAACGTATGCTCCCACTCTGGAAGCCATAAATCGCCGTATGGATTTAGACAAATTACGCAAAAATGTAGCAAAAGTGCGCAGTTTTCATAATATCCACCAGCACCTTGATCTTATTGCAGGACTTCCCTATGAAGATTATCCAACTTTTGCAAACTCCTTTAACGAGGTCTACAATATGACTCCACACCAGCTACAGCTTGGTTTTTTAAAGGTTTTAAAAGGTTCTCCAATGGAAGAAATAGCGCCAGAATATGGGATTGTCTGCCAGTCCAAACCACCTTATGAGGTGCTCTATACCAAGTGGCTGCGCTTTACAGATACACTTAATTTAAAAAATATTGAGGAAATGGTTGAACTCTACTATAATAGCTGCCAATTTACCCATACGCTGCCTGTACTTGCGCTGGAATTTTCTTCCCCATTTCAAATGTACGAAGCATTGGCAGACTATTATCAGGACAATGGTTATTTTGTCAATACACCTGCACGGGTATACCGCTATCAAGTGCTTCTAGACTTTGCCAGCGCTACTGTACCAGAGAAACAGCAGCTTTTTGCGGAACTTCTTACATTTGATCTATATTTGCGTGAAAACAGCAAAAGCCGCCCCGCGTTCGCACCGGAATATACATTGTCAAAATCAATGCTGCGGCAGTTTTATAAAAAGGAAACAGAAGAACCGCGGATGCTGAAAAGCTATTGCGGACTACAGGAAGCGCAAATTGCAAGAATGACACATATCGAACGTTTTTCGTATGCAGTATGGAATGGCTTGCAAAATCCTACGGAATGCACCAAGAATATGGATTCTCCTAAATATGTGCTGTTTGATTATAAAAATCGTGATATGCTGTCATATAATGCAGCGTTTTTTGTGTTAGAGGAAGAAGATTTATAATAAATATGCACTAAAACAAGGGGCTGTCGGAAAATATAATTCTGCTACAATATATGGTAGTGATAACGAATGTATCCTGTGATATATTGAAGAAATAGCATTCTTTTCCGATAGCCCCATTACCTTCTACGTCCCCTGCCCCAATCCCGCCAGTGAATCGAAAACGCCTTGCACATCAAGACGCCCGTAGCCCCATTCACGGTTAGGATATTCCAGATAACTTTCCCGACGTGCGCCGCGTATTAGATAATTCTTGATATTCGTAGAGTTTACCAAAACGTCATTGCTATTGACAACTGCCCATTCCAAAAGCTGCGCGCAAGCGCCTGCCGTAATTGCTGCCGAAACACTCGAGCCGCTGCGCTCACCAAAAGGTGTTGATACATCAACCCCCGGGGCTGCCACATCTGGCACTACATAATTGTCCCTTGCATACCCCCTGCCAGACGAAGTGGCAATGCTGTTATTTATCATTTGATAATTTGCCACTGATACTGCACTGTGCACATATGCGGGTTCCGTGATTGTTGTTTTGGGGCTGGATTCCAAAAAATAGGTATTTGATGATAAAAATTGCGTAATCGGCAGCCAGACATCAAAACTCCCACCAATTGTATTCCCCTCTGAATTAATGCGTATTGTCCAAATGCCTTCTGTTGGATCAATAAAACGAAAGCGAATAAATTCCGACCCTGACGCTTGCTCTACCAACAGATTCTCGATGATTAAATGTGTTCTTTCATAAATAAAAGTAAATTCGCGTCTTGTTGCATCTCTTGGGCTGTTCCAACGCACGTATTCTCCGCCAGGCGAACGAATGGTTGCATTATAATAGTAGGGCGCATTTCCCCACAAATCCATAATAAATCCCCTTTCGTTTTCCCCAACACGCAGTTCAATATCCTGATACGGCTCTCGTTCACTTATCTCACCAAAAAAATGATGGGAAGAATTGCCCTCATTTCCGCCCGCAACGACAAAAATACGACTTTTCTGTCTGCCTAGATACTGCATAAATGTTCCAAGAATACCAGAACCCGTATGATCGCCCATACTAGTGCCAATACCAAGGCAGATCACAAGCGGCCGCGATAAAATCTGCACATATTTTTGCAAATATTGTATCGCCATTAAAATATCCGATTCGCTATAACATGGCACACCCGGCGGAATTTTATAAAGTTCTCTAAGATACGGCTTTGCTTCTTTTAGCTTAACTACTGCTATCCGACTATCCGGTGCAGCACCAATAAAACGCCCTCCCTCCAATAAGCTTCCCGCTGCCACGCTCGCCATTACACTACCATGTCCATTTGCATCCGTGCTTGGTACAACCGAAAGCGGATTATCGTTTGCCAACGCCTCATTGAGCATTTCATTGGTATATTCTGTCCCATATTCAAACCCTTCCGGCGGCGTACCTGTCTGGATTGTCTGATCCCAAATACTGACAATACGGCTTTTTCCCCCGATATCTAGAAAAACGGGATCCTGATAACGGACTCCTGTATCAATAAAACCAATTGTAACATTCTTACCCGTTAAATTCAGCGGCCCTCTCTGCACTGACAAAATTCCAGATTCCGTAAGCGCCAGTGTATTTAAGTTATCATCCTGCGCCGCCTTCAACTTGTTTTCTGTTCCTAATTCCATTAAACCATAACATTTTGGCAAAAAAGAATAATAAGAACGTATCGCATTTGATTCCCCAACCACCGCGCTCCGTTCAATAAAAAAAATTCCGAGATTTCCATTGAGAGAATGATAACAGTAATCTGCCTGTGACTCTATGTTATATTCCTTCGGAAACACAAAATCAAACAGTACATCCACATAATCATTGGATAAAATCCGCTCTTTGCAGGTCACTTGCTCTACCTCAAGCTTCCTTTGGTCATTGTTCTAAATATATGATAGGCAAATTGTTTTTATACCACACATTTTCTATATTTTTTGCCATTCCTTCCCAAGGCACAAACAAATTATGAAAGTTTTGTCAAATTCTTTCACGCTTTTTTATATGCACATTGGTCAGTAATTTATTTCATGGTTTCACCAAATCGTATCTGAAAACGCACATACCGATGACTGATTTGATAGAACACCAGCGAAACCAACACAATCCCCACCGCAATTCCAAGCGCAATCACAACAGTTTCGTTCCCCAATCCGTCAACTTCTGATTCGTTTCCGTCAATAATTGTACGCATTGTATAGTACAGCTTGCCGCCAGGTGTTAACGGGATAACTCCAGGTATTAAGAATACTGTTGCCGGTGCCTTTACGACACGCGCAATAATTTCTGCATACAATGTAGCAACCGCTGCTGGTATCATATTTTGCATAAGCAGCGACAGACCTATCTCAACACAAACAAAATATACAATTATCGAAAGTGCACCGCCTGCACAGGCGTATAGAAGCTTATTCTTTTTCACATGAAACAGCAGGCAAAAGCCAAATGTCCCAATAATCGACGTTACAATCATTTCTAAATATTTCTGCAAAAAAATCATTACCACCGAAACAAACCTCCCATTCCCATAATTGCAATACCAAATCCTGCTGCAATCGCTACTGCCATCATCAGCGCTTCCGCAAGGCGCAGAATCCCTGTAATAATATCTCCACACATCATATCACGCAGCGCGTTCATTAAGTTAATTCCTGGGATTAACAGCATAATACTTCCAATCATCACTTTATCTACATCCACGCCTACACCGATTAAAACAGTTAAAATGCAGGCAATTCCTGCCACAGTTGAAATAATTAGGCTGTAAACAACCCTGTTTTTGCTGCCCGCCGCAAACAAATAGTCCCACACAAATAAAATTAACGCAACCATACCTGCCGCAAGACCGTCGCGCAGACCGCCCCCAAAAAAAATGGCAAACGCCGACGCTGTCATAAGGTAGCCTGCAATCCGCGATTTTGAGATTCCTTTTTTATCATTACACATAATTGTCTCCGCTCTCAGGCCAATCTCACAGCAATCAGGCTTCTCGGTGCAGATATAGCGCGACAAAGCGTTTAATTCCTCCAAATGCTCCAAATTGGTAACGTAGGAGTAAATCCGCCTTGTCTGTGTTATATTTTCCCCCGTGTTTGTCTTCCAACTAACAATTATCAGAGATAGAATCGTAAATACATCTACAATTCCGCCGCCATACGCCATACAGATCCGCCGAATGGTATCCTCCACACGCAGGATTTCCGCACCAGAGCGCAGCATTGCCTCCCCAATATCCAGCGCACGCTCCACCACCAAACCTGCGTCTTGATACATTTCTTGGCTTTTGTCTTCATCTGACTGCAGATCGACTTCCTGCTTTGTATTTTGGCTTGTCTTAGAATCGAATCCTGGTTCTTCTTTTTCCACCATAATTTTTCCACCTGTCTTCTTTGAATTTTTATATACTACAATTTGCCGCATCACTATATTTCCTTTAAACGACCATGTGCATAAAAAAGAAAATCTTGTAAACTCTTTTCTTATATTGCCTTGACCATTGTTTTCCAAAGTGTTATTATTTTAACAAGCGGTGATATTTCTGTAGTTCTTATTTTATTGTTTATCAATTATCATACAAGAAAAATACAGTTTTATCAAGTACACTTATCACGTATAACCAAAACAAAAATAAATAATTATGAGGTGTTTCAAATGAGTAAAGGATTTGAAGATTTACTGAAAAAGGTTGCCGAGTGCAGCCGCAAAAAAGTTGCCGTAGCCGTAGCGGAAGATGAGCCAGTTTTAGAGGCTGTCAAAGAGGCAAAGGAGCAGGGCATCGCTGATGCAATTCTTGTCGGCGATGAATCCAAGATCAAGGAAATCGCTGCCAAACTAAATATGGATTTATCCGATTATGAAGTGATTAACGAAACAGATCACAATCAGGCAGCATTAACGGCAGTCGGTCTTGTACATAATGGAAAAGCCGATATGTATATGAAAGGCTTAATTGATACCAAAAACTTCTTAAAGAGCGTTCTTGACAAAGAGGTTGGGCTGCGTACTGGCAAGCCGCTCTCCCATGTCTGCGTTTTTGAAGTAAAAGGCATTGATCATCTTTTATTCCTGACAGATGTTGCATTTATGACCTATCCAACCTTGGAGGATAAAGTTGCAATTATCGAAAATACGGTAGCAGTTTGTCATGCCTGTGGAATAGCAGAGCCAAAAGTTGCTCCAATTGCAGCCGTTGAAGTTGTAAACCCCAAGATGCCTTGTACTGTAGATGCTGCAGAACTTACCAAGATGAACGACGAAGGCAAAATTACTGGCTGTATCGTAGACGGCCCGCTCTCTATGGATATGGCAATTGACAAAGAAGCAGCAAGCCACAAAGGCGGTTCTGACAGAAAGATTGCCGGAGATGCAGATGTCCTTTTATTCCCAGATATTCATGCCGGAAATCTTGTATACAAGACACTGACACACCTCTGCGAAGTAAAGAACGGCAATATTTTAACAGGAACAGCAGCTCCCGTTATCTTAACCTCACGTTCTGACACCTGCGAAGCAAAGCTGAACTCTATCGCACTTGCCGCAGTAGTCGCAGAAGCTTTAAAGCGCCAGAAATAATACATAACAAATGCTAGACTTTAATGAAACAAAATTTAGGAAAGGAAAAGCTATTTAGATGAAAACCAGTATCAAGTCAAGGAAAAGATTTTACTGGTTTGTACCGATGGCTTAGTTGGTAAAAATCATCTAGCATATATACATTTGTATATGTTTTTAGTAGCAGGCATAAACCTATGTCAATCAAAAGTTTAATTATTAATCCTGGTTCCACTTCAACCAAAATTGGTGTTTTTGAAAATGAAACCCTGTTATTTGAGGAAACTCTGCGCCATTCTACAGAGGAAATTTCCCAGTATGCAACCATTGTAGATCAAAAAGACTTCCGCAAGAAAATTATTACAGACTTGTTAGCAGAGAAAAATTTTGATATTCAATCCTTAAATGTCGTTGTCGGACGCGGGGGAATGTTAAAACCGATTCCAGGCGGCACTTACGCAGTAACAGACGCATTACTTGCCGATTTAAAAGTCGGGGTACAAGGGCAGCATGCTTCCAACCTCGGCGGTATTCTTGCACGGGAAATCGCAGATTCTATCGGCGTTCCTTCCTACATTGTTGACCCTGTTGTTGTAGATGAGTTAATGCCGATTGCAAGATATTCCGGCGTTCCTGAACTTCCCCGCACCAGCGTATTCCATGCGTTGAACCAAAAAGCGGTTGCCAAACGATACGCAAAAGAAATCGGAAAACCTTATGATTCCCTACGTTTAATCGTTGTCCATATGGGCGGCGGCGTTTCTGTAGGCGCTCATGAAAACGGAAAAGTTATTGATGTATTTAACGCCTTAGACGGCGATGGCGCTTTTTCTCCAGAACGTGCTGGTGCAGTGCCAAGCGGTGCACTTATTAAAATGTGCTTTTCTGGCAAATATTCTGAAAAAGAAGTATACAGCAAAGTCGTAGGAAAAGGTGGCTTTAATGCATATCTTGGAACCAACGATATGCGCGAAGTCACAAAGCGCGCAAACGAAGGGGATGAAAAAGCGGCTGAAGCAAAACAGGCATTCTTGCTGCAGGTATCTAAAGATATCGGCTCTATGGCTTGTGTTCTAAACGGCAAAGTTGATCAAATTATTGTAACCGGCGGCATTGCTTATGGTGCAGATGTTGTTGCAGCATTAAAAGAACGGGCAGAATGGATTGCACCATTTACCGTATATCCCGGGGAGGATGAACTGCTTGCACTCGCACAGGGCGCAATGCGCGTATTAAATGGTGAGGAGAAGGCAATGGATTATTAAATCCTTTTGATTATTAAATCCTTTTGATTACCGTTTCAAATTATCACTGGTACTAACCACAAAAAGGGAAGATTGTCATTTTGTGAAATGGTATATCTTCCCTTTCCTTATGATTTGCCGTTCAGTATACATACAAGAAAGGACGATTATTTTATGTGGATTGCTGACAATTGGAAAGATTATGAAGTTTTGGATACCTCAAATGGTGAGAAGCTGGAACGTTGGGGAGATTATATTCTAATTCGCCCCGACCCACAGGTTTTATGGAACACACCGAGAGAATCTGCACTATGGCGTAAGAAAAACGGTCACTACCACCGCAGCACAAAAGGCGGCGGAGAATGGGAATTTTTTAAACTGCCAGAGGAATGGAGTATTCATTACAAAGACCTGAAATTTCATCTAAAACCGTTTAGCTTTAAACATACGGGGCTATTTCCAGAACAGGCAGTTAATTGGGATTGGTTTTCTTCTATAATAAAAATGCATTATAAAAACTCCGCAAAACACGCTTCTTCCAACCAGCCAATAAAAGTACTAAATCTTTTCGCTTATACTGGCGGCGCCACATTAAGCGCAGCAGCAGCAGGCGCACACGTTACCCATGTAGATGCCTCCAAGGGTATGGTCGGCTGGGCAAAAGAAAACGCCGCTTCCTCTGGTCTTGCCAATGCACCAATCCGCTGGCTGGTCGATGACTGTGTAAAATTTGTAGAACGTGAAATCCGGCGTGGAAACACTTATGATGCCATTATAATGGATCCCCCCTCCTACGGTCGCGGCCCCAAAGGAGAAGTTTGGAAAATGGAAGACTGCATTTTCTCATTAATTGAATTGACAGCACAGCTTTTATCAAAACATCCGTTATTTTATTTAATTAACTCCTATACTACGGGCTTACAGCCTGCTGTATTGCAATATATGATAGAAACGGTTATTGTAACACAATTTGGCGGAAATGCGCAATCCTCCGAAATCGGACTTCCTGTTTCATCAAATGGTTTGATACTCCCTTGCGGCGCAAGCGGACGCTGGACACCATAATATTACAAAGTCCCATTAATTATTCCCCAAAATACCGTAAAAATCGTAAAGCCGATTAATGTCCAAATAAATACCCAAACCAATGCAGCTTTGGCGTAATTTTCTTTGCTTTTTTTACTATGCTTGCCAAATGCCCATAAAAATAGAACAATAACATTGATTACAGGTATACAAAGCAATAAAAAAGTGATCATCCAATCACTAAAACTTATTGGTTCTTCTGGCAGAACGCCTGCATTTGCATTTGGAGAAGCATATATTGGCTGATATGGTGTATAAGGCTGCTGTATTTGTTGAGGCGGCTTCTGGGACTGCTCCATTTGTTGCTGGGGCGGCTGAAGCGGCTGTATTTGTTCAAGCGACTGCTCCATTTGTTGCTGGGGCGGCTGCATTGGCTGAAGCGGCTGTATTTGTTCAAGCGACTGCTCCATTTGTTGCTGGGGCGGCTGCATTGGCTGAAGCGGCTGTATTTGTTCAAGCGACTGCTGCATTGGCTGAAGCGGCTGCTGCGAATATGCTGATAATTGCTCCTGCTTATTTATCTGTTCCAAATCTTCCGCCTGTTGGTAGAGCAGTGATTTCTGACATTGCAATTGTAGATCTTTTGGCTCTTGATTCTGTGGTGGTGCGTTATGCGGTTGCGGGTATGCCTGTCCTTGATTTTGCGGCTGATAATTTGTGTTTTGATTGCTCTCTTGGCTGTTATTCTCCATTACCATAATCCTCCGATTTCATTATTGCTCATAAATCTGATATATTACCTTTATCATAACATATTACAATCCTGAATTGCAATAAATCCGTTAAAAGTTCTAAGTAATCCCAATATAATTGTTACTTTTCACACCCACGCTAAAGTAGTGGGAATTATGCGCCAAAATGCTTGCACTTTAGCGTTTTGTGTGCATCAATTGTTGCAATTCACACCGAATGTTCGTTAATTGTTGCAAAATCTGGCGTTGGTGTGAATTGTAATGCAAACAACTGCCTTTTCTAAATCCCACATAAAGTATTTGTCAAAATTCGGTGCAAATATATAACAGATGTTATCATGCAAGTAATTATCAGCCAAATAATTATAATACTTTTTTTCTCATCGCCTACAATATAGCGCTTCCAAAAAAAACATATTAAAAATGCGACCCAAAACGGCGCTGCCGGATTCAACTGCATTGCGTTTTTAATATCGCCTGTTATCAAACAAATAACTGCTCTCGTCATTCCGCAGCCAGCACAGGGAATCCCCAAAGCAATTCGGAAGAAGCAGAACGTTTGGAACATTATTTGTGTCACAATCCAGTAAAAAATCAGAGCCAAAATTATTGGATAAAAATTTTTTATATCCTTTTTCATTCTATTCAAAATTAATTTCATCTGTTTTTTTATTGTATTCACCCCATTTTTTCGCTGTTTTTCAACGAATTATCTCATCTGTTATTTTAATATTTTCTTTATAATTCTGCAAGTTTTGGCTTTTTTTTCTTTCAAATCTTATTTTTAGTGCAAAAAATGCATTATTTACTGCAAATAAAACGTGTTATTTATATTATCTCTTCAACTCGTGAACCGCTTAAATATCTTAATTTTTTCTCTATCATCGAGTAGAGAAGATTCCTCTTCCCTACTCGCGCGCCGCCGATGTGCCATACAGTGGCATATTTCTGACAGCCCCTTTTACCCGATTATTTTTCTTATTGTGCTTCTTCTACTACAATTGACTTCACTGCATCGCTGTCATTACGTTTCCAATTTAACAGATAAATTGTATAGCTCTTATTATTTTGAATATTCAATGTCGCAGTTAGCAATACAGTACTGCCAAAGCCCGGGAAGCGTGCCACCATATTGCGCACTACAGAATATGTATATTCTCCACTGCGAATAGGCTCGAAGTCTGCCACTGATTGAAAACGCATATTATTGAAATTAATATACTGATTTCCAATTACAACACTGAGAGTTCCGCTATTATAGGAAAGATTTGCCGCACGGATGCAAGCCATATTTCCATTTCTATTGCAAGGCTTATCAGCAATTAACTGAATATCAATCCCTGATTCCGTATTGATAATGGCAATCGTTACAGATTCACTGCTCTGTATTTCAACCGGTTTTTGCAAATAAATATAACCATTTTCTCCCATTAAAGTAACTACAATCCTTCCTGCGGAAACTTTTGCATAATTAGTAATTTCTCCAAAAACCAGACCAGTAGAAAATACATTTTCATTAATGAAAATAACAAATGGATTATACTCAACTGCGGTATTTAAAAAACGTACATTGCCCACACGCGTAGAATTTGCATTGCAGAACATACAAGGCTCATTGGGACGAGGATATGTAGAGATTATTGTTCCAATAATATTAGGAAGCGAAAAATTAGGTGGTGTTCCCATACCACCGTTTCCCATTCCGCCATTTCCCATTCCACCGTTTCCTATACCACCGTTTCCTATACCACCGTTTCCCATTCCGGGAAACATTGGTCCTGGGTATACTGGTCCTCCCTCTCCGGGATTTGGCAATGGAATAACAGGTGTATTTTCATTTTCATTCTGTGCTTCTCTTATCTCGTTATTTTCTGACGATTTCTGCATTTCCATTTTTCAGCAGTCCTCCTGATTTGAACTAAATAATATCTCACCATTATCCTATTCAGCACTTAGAAAAACGGTTCCTTAATCTACGCAAAATAACTTCGCCCTTTTTAATAGAAGAAACACTGACACCGTTAAAACAATCATATAGGGCTGTGTGCATATTGTTAGACTGAGCGTCAGTCTTGTCCACGCTTAATATAACACCCAAAATTATATCATATTCTGACCTAGCCCACAATAATCTTACATGTTTCCTCTACATGGGTTTGTTCACAAAAAGAGAGCAGTAACCTGCTCCCTTTTTCAATTCCTATTTTTTTAATGCACTTTTTCTTAGTTTGTTGTCCCAGTATTTCCTGTAGTGTCAGGATTTTCTGGTTGCCCTGCCGTAATACCAGGCAGTACAATGGTATCATCAATCGCACCAACGCCGCACTGCAGCGTACATGGCATTTTACATTCCTCTTTGTACATTTCCTCGCATAGCGGCGGTCCCAACTCAAGCGGTTTAATTGCCAAATCCAGTAAATCACCTGCAACAAAGCGTAGACAGCTACTGTTATCTGGTGCAATTAAACTGCCTTTGGGCGTATTAATTTTTCCAATACTCTCCACACGGTATCCTGCAAAATACAAGCTTTGTAGAACAAGTGTCAGCCCGACCGTAATTGCATTATCATCCGTGCCCAATCCAAGAACTTTCGCCATAGCATACAAGTTCAGCCCCTGTCTTACGTAATTGTTTTCCAGTGAAAATCCTACATAATGAATATTGGGTGCTGGAGTGTCCCCAGCCGTATCATAACTAATTCCATACGGTGCAAATATCTCCAATTCCACAGAAGTCGGATTTGTATCCTCATCATACGTAGCATCCGTTATTTCTGGCGGCAAATACGTAGTTTCCGGATATACTGTCCCTAGCAAACGACCGTTTGCATCATACAAGTTCACAGCAAACTGTACGGAAAGATTTGACAGTGTAACCACAAAGCAGTTTGGTCTTCCCGTGATTGTCTCAATCATTACATTTCCATCACCGTAAGTATAACTAACATTGAGTACACGTGCCGTTGCAGATACTGCTGTCGGGTATGCTGTGGAAAGATCAGCCCCAACCGGAAATGTTGTACAAAGATTAATCCCAATCTCATCATAAATAAGCGGCGCCATAATACTTAGAACCTTCGGCGTTTCACGTATTGGATTAGTACATACATCAATACAAGTGCCATTTCCTTGCATATTTTGGATAACGTTGCTGACAATCCTTGCCTTACATCCGCATCTCCCTGATTTACATTTCGCCATAAGCCATTTATCCCTTCTTTTCAATATTTAATACATAATATGTTATTTTTTATCTACTTGTGCCATATATTATTAGGAAAAGGCAATGTTTTTAATCCATGGAGGACAACATGGGAAACGTTTATGCGCTTGATTCAGAAAAAAACCTGATTTTATACAGCACAGGAAATCATATCTGTCTTAGAACCTCAATTGGTGAAAACCTAACAAGACCGGTTCTCCTGTGCAGTGATTTTGCCGACAGCCTCTCCGATATTGTTTATAACAACACTGTTTACTATACCTATCGAAATACCAGTCAAGATATTATTATCCGAAGCATTACAGACCTGCATGATTTATATAAAATAAGCAGTCACGATACGCCCGACTGTTTTCAGCCGCGCATTGCTGCAATTCAAAAATTTCTGATTCTTTTCTATTTTGTCAAAAATCCCATAGACGACAGCTTTTGCCTAAAAGCCTTGCTGCCGTTTCAGTCCGATAAAAAACTGACTGCCGCAGAGAAAAACCGCGAACCTGAACACTTAGCCCTGCGATTTACAAAACTTCCATCCCTCCGTATTATCAATATCCCCATAAAATCTGCGCTATTACTGCATCTTTCTGACGAAGAACAAGAATATATTTTTACTGTCACAGATTCACTCCAATGTGAGCGGCTCTATTACGAATCCGCACTGCCATTTCAAGAGCTTACTCAATGCCGTGAAGGATGGAAAGAAAGCCAGACATTGCTCGACTCTACACAAAAAGAACTGGAACAAAACAAAAATAAACTATTGACAGCACAAGAACAATTCAATAACTGCCATAAATCACTATTAAAGACACAAGAAGAATTAGAACAAATCAATATGACACTAATTAAAACGCAGAACGAACTAGAACGAAACAAAGAAATGCTTCAGCAGACTCAAAAGGAACGAAATGCCAATAAACAGGCGTGCCTGCAGGCGCAGGAAGCACTCGCCCTGTCAAAAGAACAGAATACCAAAAGCGAAGCGGACTTAGCAAACCGCGACCAATTAATCGAAAGCATCCGCAAACAGTACGATGAACTAATGGAAACCGCGATTAAATATCGAGAGGAAGCGATTAAATGGCATAATAAGTTTTATGGGAAATAAGAATCCAAATCGGGGCTGTCGCAATAAGCTTTGATTATACAAGATATCGTGCAGAACGTAATATATTGATATAATATCTTGCATCGGTTTTTCTTAATGCGGCAGCCCCATAAAAATTAGAATTTTATCATTCGCTAGTATCTCTTACTCCGCAAACATCTGATACTCTGCGCCTTCGTAGCCAAGCATCTGAATGGTTGTTTCGTCAATCTCTGCTACACTCTGCGCCGCCTCTGCTATTGGTACACATTTTCCTTTACGGATAAACATTGGCACTTCATTTAGTGCAACCTCAATATAATGATGCCCCTGCGGAAGCACTTCTTCGTAGATGCTTCCATCCGGCATAAATTTTATAAACTTCATTTCTTCCGGAAGATATACATACCTTCCCCCTGCATTCTGCACATATACAGGCGCAATCATAATCTCATTGCCAAGCATTAACTGATCTTCGGTCTGTACTGCCATTTTATCTAACGGATATACAAAGCCCAACGGCTTGAAATACAGGTCATCATTTTCTGCTGCTTTCATAAATTCGCTATACAGATACGGTATCAAGCGATAACGCACACGTATTACATGACGGAAATCCTCAATTTTTTCAAATTGGTAACACTCCTGTTCGCGTGTTCCTAGTGCTGCATGATTGCGCATTAACGGTGTAAAGACGCCCAACGCCAGCCAGCGCAAAACCAAATCCCTTGTTGTATGCACGCCAAATCCGCCAAGGTCTGCTCCAGTATACAGGAAACCGCACATATTCAGCGATGGCATCATCTTTAAATTCAGCAGAATATGCGACCACCACGATTTATTATCTCCCGTCCAAATTCCACCATAGCGGTGCATTCCAATATAGGAAGAACGCGAAAACAGCAGAATTCTTTTATTCGGTGCAATTTTCTCGAATGCTTCTCCAGCAGCCCTTGTCATATTAAAGCCATACAGGTTATGCACCAAATCATGGCGAACCATTTTACCATTTACATTATGATAGAAGCGCTTATAATCTTCTGGGCTGTTTTGCAGTTTCTCCAATCGGCTGCGCACCTCAGCAGGAAGCGCATTTGCTTTATTTAAAATATCCTCTGATTCCTCAGATGCAGTGTTGTTTCCGCAATCGGAATGCTCCTTATTATCAGCGCCTTTTGCTTCCTGCGCTTTAGTAAGCTCCTCTGCATACACTAAAACTGCCTGATTGACGCCCTCTACGCCCTCCTTGGAATAGAAAATTGCTGGCTCATTCATATCATTCCAGAACCCATCAATTCCCTGATCCATTAAAATCTGGTACTTGCTGCCAAACCATTCCCTTGCCTTAGGATTTAAAACATCTGGAAAATGTGTCCAGCCCGGCCATACTGCCGCTGCAAAGTCCGAACCATCCTCGCGCTTGCAGAAATATCCCTTTTCCACTCCTTCTTCATATATGTCATAACCCTTTTCCATCTTGACACCTGCATCAATAATCGGGATTAAATGAATCTGCTCCTGCTGCATTTTTTTCACAAAATCGGGGAAATTGGGGAATCGCTCCGGATTTATGGTAAAATCCTTAAAATCCTGCATATAGTCAATATCCATATAAACCATATCCAGCGGAATCTGATTGCCGCGGTATCCCTCTACTACTGTTTCTATATCCTTCTCTGTCTTATATCCCCAGCGGCTCTGTCCAAAACCAAATGCATACTTTGGCGGAATATAACTTTTACCAATAATTTTCCGAAACTGCTTCGCCACATCATATGCACTCTCTCCAGTAATAACATAGACATATAAATCTGCCCGTTTACAGCGCACTTCCAATAAATCCTGCCTTGTATAACCGATATCAAATGTAATTTCTGAAGGATAGTCAAAAAACAATCCCACTTGCTGCGCACCAGAAATAATAATAAAGTTATGTGCGCCATAAAGTGATACTTTATCCTCAGAATGATCGGGATCGTCTGAACAATTGCTGACATAAATATAACCCCTTTTATTAATTCCACGGTTCGCCTCACCAAGCCCATAAATAACATCTGCATCCTTCATCGTATAACGGAAGCAAAATTCCTTATCTGCGGCAATTTCTCCGCATACTAAATTTCCTCCAAACTGCTCACCCGCAATCTCTGCAACAACTGCATCTGTTTCAAATGGCTCTCCAAAAACATATTTTTTTACCATAATTTTCCTTCCTCGTATAATAAGTTTGTAAGCAAGAAATATTGCTTATGAACTTATTCTTTTTATGTGTATAGTGGTAAGGACAT
>VSNQ01000035.1 GCA_009774395.1 Lachnospiraceae bacterium | reverse complement strand
TGCAAAGAAGCGTTAGAACAGATTCAAAATAGAAATTATGAAGAACTATTAATTGACGACGGCATGACGGTTATTCGCAAATATGGAATTGCGTGTTACAAAAAACGCTGCAAAGTAATCGCTGGATAATCGTAAGTTATAGTAACTGATAAATTGTTGCAAAAATGAATGTAGTACAGGACTTTATAACGGAATTC
Organism: Lachnospiraceae bacterium; assembly: GCA_009774395.1. Lineage (GTDB taxonomy): Bacteria > Bacillota > Clostridia > Lachnospirales > Lachnospiraceae > COE1. The sequence goes on along the minus strand of VSNQ01000035.1, from coordinate 35,153 downwards.
CCGGATGTTTTAGCCCCAATATTTATGAGGTTTGTGAAAGTCGCAGATATCACTTTTGTTGACAGAAACCCAGTAAATTCAAAGGTTTTGTGCCTGGTACACTGTTGAGTCATTATTTCTGTTCATATGTTTATTCTGTATTTCAGAATATATTGAAAAATAAAAGACTTCATGATATGATATTCAAAGAAAAAGCGGACAAATACTTGAAATTGTACAATGTTATACTCACGAGCGATAAATTTTATTATGTCGTTCAGGATAATTATGCTTGTGAGTCGGCATTATTGGCAAACTTTAGCGGTCACTAATATATATTGTGAACAGAAATGGGAACAATGGACTTAGAATCAAGTGATTATTAGTATATAAGTACGTTATAAGAAGGGGAAAAGGGAGGCAATGGATGAAAACAATCGAACTTATAGTTCCCTGTTACAATGAAGAAAAATGCATATCAAAGTTTTATGATAGAGTTCGGGAGGTATTCTCTGATATGCCAGAGTGTACCTTTATTATAACTTTTGTGGATGACGGCAGTAATGATAATACCATGGACGAAATCAAAAAAGTGGAAAAGCGAGCCGATGCAGGGAAAATACAATATATTTCACTTTCACGAAATTTTGGCAAAGAGTCTGCAATGTATGCGGGGCTGGAAAAAAGTGTGGGAGATTATGTTGCAATATTGGATGCCGATTTGCAGCATCCGCCGGAATTGATAAAAGATATGTTGGATGCAATTGAAAACGAGGGATATGATTGTGCTTCGGCACGCAGAGTATCCAGAAAAGGGGAGCCTTTGATTAAGAGTACACTTTCAAGGGCATTTTATCATGTTATCAATCATATTACGGTGATTGATTTAGTCCCGGGAAGTACGGATTATCGTCTTATGAAGCGCAAGGTAGTAGAAGCGATTGTATCTATGGCTGAGAGAGAACGATTTACAAAAGGAATTTATGCATGGGTTGGATTTAAGAACAAGTGGGTGGAATACACGCCGTCAAAGCGTATTGCTGGAAACACGAAATGGAGTATTCGAGGATTGTTTCGTTATGCATACAGTGGCTTTCTTGCATTTGCTACAACGCCTTTAAGAATTGTTATTTACTTTGGAATGTTTATTGTTTTTGTGGCAATTGGGTATGCCATATATACTTTTTTGGGTGCATTACACAGTACAGGCGAAAGAACAGGTTATGCATCAATTATAATTATTATGCTTTTTCTGGGAGGCGTTATTATAACGATTTTGGGTATGATAGGAGAGTATATGGCGAGGATTTATATGGAAGTAAAAAATCGACCGATTTACTTTGAGAGAGAGAGTAATATCCCTGATAAGAAAGAATAAGGATATTGATGGATATGGAGGGAAAAGATGACACGCTATTTTAATACAGAGGGAATCTGCAAGCCAACAGAGCATTATATGGTATCACTGGACGAGCGCCTGGAGCAAATGCGAAAACTATATGTTGATAGAGGTAAGTATTTTGTAATAAACAGGGGACGGCAGTTCGGTAAGACAACAACACTTATTTCCTTGGCAGAGTATTTGAAAAAGGATTATATTGCAATATTTTTAGATTTTCAAGGAATCGGTTCGGAGGAGTTTGCGCAGGCAGATACTTTTGTGCGTGCTTTTGCGGATGAATTTGCATTGGCATTTGCTGAGTCAGCAGAGGATAAGGAACAAGAATTATTAAAGCCTTTAGAAAAATTTGCCCAAAGGGAGGCTAAGGGAAGTTTGCGTGAATTGTTTCTGCTGTTAAGTGGTTTATGCAAAGTGGCAGAGAAGCCGATTGTGCTGATGATCGATGAAGTGGATAATGCATCAAACAATCAAGTATTTATAGATTTTCTTGCACAGCTTAGAAAATATTATCTTGCAAGAGATCGACGGCCAATTTTCCATTCTGTTATTCTTGCAGGGGTATATGATATTAAAAATTTAAAACAAAAGATACGTCCTGATTCGGAACATCAGTATAATAGTCCATGGAATATTGCCGCAGATTTTGATCTTGATATGAGTTTTTCAAAGGAGCAGATTGCGGTTATGCTTGACGAATATAAAGCAGAGCATAATGCGGAAATGGATGTAGCAGCAGTTGCAGATGAAATCTTTCAATATACTTCAGGTTATCCATTTTTGGTATCGGCGATTTGTAAAATAATGGATGAGAAGCTGCCTTATAGTGAAGATTTTGTAAAAGGGAAAAAAATCTGGACAAAGGAAGGGATTGAGGCTGCAGTAAAGATAATACTGAATTCAAAAACGACATTGTTCGATAGTATGATAAAACATGTTACCGAGTATCCGGATTTAAAGCAGATGTTGTATGCGATGTTGTTTCAGGGAGAACGAGTGGGGTACAATCAATATAACCATACAATAGAACTGGCATGTATGTTTGGATATGTTGTAGATAATCGTATTAATATACAAGTATCAAACCGTATATTTGAGATATGCTTGTACAATCTCTTTCTATCCGAAGATGAATTGTCGAGCGCTATGAGTAAAATTGCGAAGCAGGATAAAAGTCAGTTTATTTTAGACGGCAAACTGAATATGGAGTGGGTGTTGAGAAAGTTTGTAGAATATTTTCATGATATTTATGGTGAAAATGATGATAAGTTTGTCGAGGATTATGGGCGTAAATTTTTTCTGTTATATTTAAGACCAATTATTAATGGTATTGGAAATTATTATATTGAAGCGCAGACGAGGGATGCAAAGAGGACGGATGTGGTTATTGATTATGCAGGAGAACAATTTGTAATTGAAATGAAGATATGGCATGGAAATGAGTACAATGAACATGGTGAGCAACAGCTTGCAGATTATTTGGATTATTTTCACCAAACAAAAGGTTATTTATTAAGTTTTAATTTTAATAAGAAAAAAGAAATTGGTTTAAACACAATTATGATTGGTGAAAAGATAATTGTTGAAGCGGTAGTTTAACGATTACGATTTGAAAGTACAAAATATTGATCAGTATACTATGATGTATAAAACGGATCATCATTGGACAACGAGAGCAGGATTTTATGCCTACTGTAAATTAGAGGATTATTTAACACAGATATTTCAGTGCGATGTAGATAGCCGGATTGGTGATATTAACAATTATAATATTGAGGTTTATGAAAAATGGCATTTAGGGTCAAATGGTCAAAGAACAGGTATCTATTTTGCTGGGATTGACGACTTTGAATTGATTGTTCCAAAGTTTGAAACTACCATTCAAAGGGAGAAAACGATTGGAACGATGCAGGAATTGGTTTATAATCGGAAGCCGCTACAAAATAAAGAGTATACTTCAAGATATACATATGATTATGTTTTAGATGCAGCACTTGGCAATTACAGAAACCTTGACTGTAAAAATGATTTAAAAATATTAATAGTTACAGACTCTTATGGAAAAGCAGTGAATCCATTTCTGATAATGGGATTTTCGGAAGTACGGTTTTTATATGATCGGGAAAGTCAACAATTAACGAAAGATTATATTGATTCATATTGTCCGGATATAGTGATTTTAATGTACTATCCAGATTTTTTGGCGGAAGGAAGTTTGGCGTTTCAATTTCAGGGGTTTGGCGATGAGGAGCAGTAAAAGTACATAAAAATGCACAATCTTGTAAAAAAATGTTCAAATTGAACATTTTTTGTGTTATAATATAAAATTATTAACATACACGCAAAACTTCAAAAGTAAAAAACAGCAAGGAGAAATAAAAATTTTGCTTTCCGTAACACGCAGAGAATTAAAGTATACAATCGACTATGAAACCAGCCTTATATTGCAAAATGAATTGGAATGTCTGCTCCAGCCGGACACGTATTCCCAATCTGCTAATGGATACTATACTGTGAGGAGTTTATATTTTGATTCATGGAATAACAAGGATTATAAAGAAAAATTTGCGGGAATAGAGAGAAGAAAGAAAATTCGGCTACGTATTTATAATACGAATCAGCAGAACGCCAAGTTAGAAATAAAGAAGAAGGAAGGTGTTTATCAGAAGAAAGATAGTCTTGTGATTTCGCGGACGGAAGCGGAACAGTTCATTCAGGGAGAGTATTACCGTTTGCTTGATATGGGAGAAGAAACGGCATATCGACTATACTGTGATATGGTTTTGGGGGTATACAGACCTGCAGCAATAATAGAATATGAACGAAGGGCTTATGTATATCCAGCCTTTGATACGCGGATTACTTTTGATAGAAATGTGAAAAGTTGTGAAACTTTTTTTAATATTTACAGCAATGATATTACCTTTATGCCAGTTTTTACGGATAAGGTGATTCTGGAAGTGAAGTTTAACGGTGTGTTGCTGGAATCTATTAAACGGGTGCTCGCGAAATATAATCTGTCAAATGTATCGGTTGGCAAATATGCGCTTGGCAGACCGCTTATGGCACGCTATATTTTATAATAGATACAAAAAATAAGGAGAAGAACAAGTGACAAAAACAGATATACTCGATTGGTTTTCAATGAACAATGAGGCGCTGAGTGCGAATAAGATTTTATTTGTGCTGGGTATGGGCATTCTTGTAGCATCAATTATATTTGTGACGTATAGGATTACATTTACAGGCGTTTTATATAATGCAAAAATGAATGTAGGATTTGTCGTATTGCTTTTAATTGCGTCGGTAATTATGATGATGATAAGCAGCAATATTGCGATTTCTTTGGGTATGGTAGGCGCTCTGTCGATTGTGCGTTACCGGACTGCCGTGAAAGACACGTGGGATACAGTTTATATTTTCTGGTCAATCGTGGAAGGGCTGTGTGTTGGCGCGGGGATTTATAAGCTGGCTTTTTTTTCGACGATTGTAATATCGCTGATTTTTGTTTCCATGAATGTTTATTGTAAACGGAAAAAGAAATATTTAATTATTATCCGTGGTAAAGGTTCTTTGAAGGCGGATACAGTGTTAAAGTGCATAAAGGAAAAGTATAAGAAGCCCTGTTTTAAAAGCGCGAATTATGGGAAGGATCATTGCGAATTCGTTGTGGAAGTAACTTCCACCAATGAGATAAGCAGCGAGGATATGGAAAAAATAAGAGAAAATCCGGATGTGTTAAGTGTAAATTGGATTTTGGAGATGGGAGAACATATTGGATGACGAAATATAGGCGTGTCTGGTTGTGCATTCTGCTTCTTATGCTGGGAATCGTTTATCTAATGTACCAGCATAGGGAAGCTTCCCACTTTGGCGGTTTGCGGCTGCTTGCGCAGGAGGAGTTATTACAAACTACAGAGGGAAAAATATGTTTGGAAAATCCGTCGGAGATCGGCGGTATTTTGTGTTTAAATGGGAAAGATATTGCGTATGATAAAGCAAGCAGCACATATTATGTTCCGCATTGTATCGACAAAAAGGTGTTTGAGGCTGTTTTTACGGCTTCTATGTCGGCTTGCGATATTTATTTAGAGACATCGCCGGCTTGGGAACAGCTTGCAGAATCCGTGCAGGAGGGGCATTTGTTTCATGTTTGGTTTGTGGCAGAACACGCGTATGCCGTTTGTAATATGATTTTTACAGGTGCGCCTGTTATGACGCTAAATAGTATGGAACGTGTTTCGTATGCGTATGGTGTGGGGGAACTTGCGCTTTTTGACCCGGATGATGAAGAAGTTGCCGGATTAAGTATTCGGGTTTCTGACACTTTGCTTAAACGAAATGCCAACTCTGGTACATATTCTATAAAATTAATGAAGAAAACACTGGAGGAGGAGAAAAAGCTTTCGCTGCTTGGCATGGGAAAGAATAACAACTGGAAACTGTATAAAGTTTCTGAAAATGATGGAACGCTTATGCGGGCAATGCTTGCTTCCGATGTGTGGAATGTGATAAACACTGATTCTAATTTGCAAAGAAAGTATCAATTTGTGGAATTGGTTGTAAATAATCAATATCAAGGATTGTATCTTTTGACCCCGAAATGGACAAGGGCTTTTCTTCAGGCAGATGATAATTGTCTGCTGCATAAAGCGGAGGACATCTCAAATGAGGAACTGGCAGTACTTTGGAAGTTTGTTGATAGTATGAGTTTAAGCCGATATGCGTTATTTTTGCAGATAACGTATGCTTTTAAAAATACTGTAGAGGATTATATTATTTTAGAGCAAATGATGGAAGATGGGAAATCAGGCTGTATCTTGTTGCCGGATAAGCTGGAATTTGCATTTGGCGGATTTAATGATAAGCTGAATTATTTGTCATGGAATGATACGAGTGATATGCTGTTGTCCTATACAGATATGGGGATAGAGGAGAACTTGTGGCGGGAGGAGATATTTCCGCTATGCAGTCAGAATTGGAAGCAGCTTCGTTTGGGAGAGTTAGAAACAGTACATTTTTTGAAACAGGTACAAATGTATAAAGATTATCTTGTGCGGAGCGGATTGGCAAAGAGATGTGTTAGAGAAGATATGTTCGGCTATTATTTTGACAAGTTGGAACAATATATTACTGACAGATTGGAATATTTAGATGCATATTTTGGGGAAGCGGCAGAAGGAACGCAGGGATAGGCTATCAAAGACAAATAAGTTTAAAAAATACTTTAAGCTGATGGGTTGGTATGTGTGCTAATATGGCGTGGGTGTGCGTTGTAACCTAAAGTATGCAGAGGGGTTTATGAGTGATAAAAACAACTGGAAAAAATTTCTTTTAAATAGTATTATTGTGTTGGTGTATTTGGGGATAGCAGTATTTTGCGTTGTTACTGTTCTTGTCAATAATGATAATATGCAGGAAGAACAAAAAGCGGCAGATCCATTAGAAAACGTTGAAGAATCGCCAGATACTGCGAAACATGAGGAATTTTGGGCTTCGTTTGAGGGCTTCCGTGATATTACGCTTTGCGCGGAAGAGGGCAAGCAGGAAAACAGGCAGCCGATAAAACTTTTCGTGCAGGAGAATCATTGTTATTTTTTTATTCCGTCCTATTATAATACAGGTGGTTTGATATTGCATTTTGACGAGAATGCCTATATACTTTCGTTAGACGGGGAAAAAATGTTTGACGGAGATCGTTTAAACGTGCAGGAATCGGGGATTTTAGATGTCGAAATACCCGATTCGGGTGCGAAACAGCAATATACGTTTTCGATTATGCAGTCGCGCAATCTGCCAGCAATATTTATTTCTACAGCAAATAAAACAATGCAGTATATTCATTCGGAAAAAGATAATACGGAGCCAGGGAGTTTAGTTTGTATTCGTGCTGATGGAAATATTGATTGTATGGGAACATTAGACAAGATAAAAATGCATGGAAATACCAGTTTGATGTGCTTAAAAAAAACGTATCAAATTAATTTTGAGAAAGAAGCGAATCTGCTTGGTATGGGCAGTGCAAAACATTGGATTTTGCAGGCGAATGCGTATGATAAGTCCTATTTGCGCAATAAACTGGCATATGATTTGGCAAGACAGCTTGGCTTGCCGTATGGTGTTGAGGCAGAATTTGCAGATGTTTATTTGAACCAGGAATATGCAGGCTGCTATTTGATTTGCGAAAAGGTTGAGGCAGGCAGAAACAGGGTCGATATACCAATTCCGCAAAGAGATGCGAACCGTGATAGCGCAGATATCGTAGAGGAACAGGATAGGAGATATTATGTATTTCCCGAGAAGACACAGGATGCTGAGGGATATTTAATAGAAGCCAATAATAAGATTGTAAGTTCTGACGAGGGAAGAATCGCGCAAGAGGATTGTTATTTTACGGTAGAATCAGGGATTTATGAAATAAAAAGTCCCAAAGAGGCGATAGAGAGCGAAGTTGTATATTTAACCGATTTTATGGAAAATGTGGAGAAACTGGTTGCAGAAAGTGTTTCTGGAGCATCGCGGAATGTATGGGAACAGTATATTGATTTGGATTCTTTTGCTGCAATGTATCTTATGGATCTTATAACAAATGAAGTAGACGCCAATGATTACAGTACATTTTATTATATTTTGCAGGGGAAAATATATGCAGGGCCGGCATGGGATTATGACAGAGCGTTTGGTAATGAGGAGAGAAACATATATATCAATGTAAATGGTTTTCCCAACGGATTATGCGAGGAATTAGCCAAAAATAAGGAATTTCGGAAGTATGTAACAGATATGTTTAACCAGCAGGCATTTTTGAACGCAGAACACCCGCTTTTAAGGTATTTAGAGGAAGCAGAACTGTTTTTGCAAAAATCGGTGCAGATGAATGAAATTCGGTGGGAAAACGATGCAGAACGGCTTAATTATTCTTATAACGCGTTTGCGGAGGAAGTTTCTTATTTAAAATATTATTATAGAGAGCGGCTAACGTTAGTTAATAGTCTGTTAAATGAGCCACAGAGATACCATACAATTACATTTACAAACAGTGCAGGCAGAAGTAAGGACTGCTGGATTTTAGACGGGGAAGTACTTGCCAAGGATATTCTGGATTTTATGAAATCACAGTATGGATGTATGCATTGGACTTTTGAAAATGGGAATATTTATCAGCAGGGACGGCCGGTTTTTGGTGATATGATATTGTATGCAGCAGAGGGGGATTATGATTAACCGGGATAGCAACGACAAGTAATCATATAAATTAAAAAGGATTTTCAGAAACTTCTTGCAAAATTCGACTAATCATTCTATAATTTTACTATTGTTATGGTATTTTTCCATTAGTTGGAAGTCCGATAGTGCCAAAGGAGTTTAAAATATGTTTTTTGAGAAAAAGAGAACACAACAGATAAAAGAATCTGTACAGGAAGTTTTGGAGGAAACTTTGCACAAGCAAGAGCAAATTCAGCTTGAACAGCAAATGGGTCAGCATCATCAGGTTTGTGAAAGTATTGAAAAAAATCAAAAAATGATTCGAAAACTTTCTGACACAATAGAGGATTTTTTGGATACGCTGCAGGAAGATAATGATGAAACAAAACAATTTCAGCAAAGCTTAAAGGAAAGTGCAGAACGTGAGCAGCGGCTGGTAGGGCTTATTGCGTTGTACCAGGAACAGATGGATCTGCTTGAGCAGTGGATAAATACGCAGGCGGATGGAAATGCAGATAGTAATGAGCACAGCAAGGAAGCGATACAGGCGTGGAGGCAGCAGTACAACATGCTCAAAGGGCAGGTAAGTGCAGAAAGCCGGCTTTGCGCGATAGAAAATATTGGTGTGGAAGGAGAATCTGTAGATTATCGGCTGCATGAAGTGCTGCAGGCTATAGAAGCAGAGGAGAAAGAGCAGGAGGGAATAGTAGCAAAAGTGCACAGCAGTGGGATGCTTTATAAAGGAAAAGTGATTAAAAAGGCACGGGTTACTGCATATAAAAAGGGATAGGAACATTCAATCGTTAGAAAATATAACTTATAGAGTGAACAAGAAAACGATTGATAGTTGTAAGTGACGAACAAGGTTACTGACTAAAATTATTAAGGAGGAGGATGGGGATGGACACAATTATTGGGATCGATTTAGGTACAGCAACAACAGAAGCTGCAGTCTACCAAGATGGAAAGCCGGTTCTGATTTTAAATTTTGACGGGAAAGAAATTACGCCTTCAGTAGTAGGGTTAGATGATACAGGCAATATTATCGTGGGGGAAAAAGCAGAAACACAATTGCTTTTGGCACCAGACCGCACAGTATGCGAAGTAAAAAGAATGATAGGGACAAATGGACAGGTGGAATTGGGAAAGAGGCGTTATTCTCCTGTTGAAATTTCTTCTATGATTTTATCTTATGTTAGAAATTATGCAAGCAATTTTATAAATGAGGATATTAGCAGGGCGGTTATTTCCGTACCTGCATATTTTGATGAATTGCAGCGGCAGGAAACATTGGAAGCCGGAAGAATGGCAGGCTTTATGGTAGACCGCATTATTAACGAACCGACAGCGGCTGCTTTAAGCTATGGCTTGGAGCATATGGACGAGGAAAGTTATGTTTTGGTGTATGATTTGGGCGGCGGTACGTTTGACGTAACACTTTTGGAGATGTTTGAGGGTGTGCTTGAGGTAAAGGCAAGCAGCGGAGATAATAAACTAGGTGGCAAGGATTTTGATCAGCAATTAATTCAATATTTGACCAAACGTTTTCAAGAGCAGCATGGAATGGATATAACGGATGATATGTCGGCTATGGTGCGTGTCCGTGACGAGGCGATGCGCTGTAAAATTGCATTGAGCACACAAGAGGAATACCATGTGCTGCTTCCTGTGCTTACGACAAAGAATCAGATTCCGCTTGCTATGGATGAAATAATAACGCGTTCCATATTTGAGGGGTTAATTCAGGATTTAGTGGAGCGGACACATAGACCAATTGATATTGTGTTTTCGGACAGTGGGCTTTCTAAGGAGCAGATTGATAAAATCTTATTGGTAGGAGGTTCTACGCGGGTGCCGCTGGTACGTAAGAATTTAGAGGAATATCTGGGAAAAGCGCCGGTAGCTGCTGTCGATCCAGATTATGCAGTGGCACAGGGAGCAGCGATTCAGGCGGCAATTATTTCTGGTCAGATTGATGAGAGCAGTGAAATTATGATGACAGACGTAAATCCATATACATTGGGTGTACGTACAATAAGGGGTGATGATGATGATTATATGAGTGTTATTATCCCAAGAAATAAAACAATACCGACAACGAAGAAACAAAGATATTATACTTCGTGGGATTATCAGACAGAGGCTATTGTAGAAGTTTATCAAGGAGAGTCATCTTCTGTGCGGTATAATCATTGTATTGGGAAGTTTACTTTAAAAGGAATTCCAGCAAAAGCCGCAGGAAAAGAGGAGATAGAGGTATCTTTTTCCTATAATCAAAATGGTATGCTGCAGGTAACAGGGACAATCGTCAGCACGGGCGCAGAGGCAGTGATTGATATTGATATGCTTAATACAAAGGAGAAGCGGGAGGACGTCAGTGATTGGAAATCTTCTGAATTGGCAGGTGAGTTTAGAACAATTATCCGTCGTGCAGAGAAATGGCTGAAAAATCATAAAGAAGATAAAAATGTTGAGGAACTTTTATATCAATTGAAAAAGGCGATTTTGGAGGATGATGATTGGCAGGCAAATATGATAGAACAGGAGATAGAGGATTACATAGGGTAGGAATATTGATGAGAAAAGATTATGAAATATTGGGAATTGATGAAAATGCAGATGAAAAAACAATAAAACGGGCATACTTTAAATTAATCAGGACATATTCGCCAGAGAAAGCTCCGGAGCGTTTTCAGGAAATCAGAGCTGCCTATGAGCGGCTGACTGAGGAAAAGAAGCAGCCAGAGAATGGCATCGTACTGGAGTTTCCAAAAGACGATGTCGTCGCAAAAAATATGTTTGACAATATTCAAGTGTTAATGCATGAAATGGATTATAACAAGGCGGTAGAGATAGCAAAACAAGGGATGCAGCGTTATAATGAAATAGAGTGTTTCCTATATATGTTCGCGCGGTGCAGTATATTAAATAATAAGTCAGGAAATGCGGTCAAGGCATATGAAAAACTTGTGAAACAGTTTCCCGATAAGATTTATTATAAAATGGAATTGGCAAAGGCATATCTTATGCGCGGATATAATCGAAAAGCATTTGATATGTTTCAGACTGCATATACGGAAGGCTGCCGCGAGATACTGTTTTTGCTCGAGTATGCTACATGCTGTGTAGACAGGGGAGAATATATAACAGGACAGAACGTTTTAATGAATTTGCTCGATGCGATACCGCCAGAAAAGGTAAACAGCTATATACCAGAACTGATAGAAGCGTATGATGGATTGTTTTCCATTTTTATGTATTCCCGTTATCCGATTGAGGATGTGATTGACAGATGTACTGCGTTTTTGGATAAAGTAGGCAGCAGAGTGCAGGAGCCTATGGAATTACTGTTGGATTTATATGCTGTTACTTCAATTGTTTCTAAGGTATCAGGCGGACAGGCAATAAACAATCTCGTGACTCGTTTAGGAGAACAAGTTCCCTATGATGTCATTAAGAATACAGATATGGGCTGGATGAAAGAACAGATTGAAACAGAACAGATGTTGGCGGATGAACGGTTCAGCCCTTTGACAAAATATACGGTACAGGCGTATATGGAATATGATTATAAATACTATGGTGAAGAGCAAAAGGATTATGAAACCTTTTTAGAGATGGATGCAACGCTTTGGCAGATTGAAGAGTGGCCGAAACAGAGAAAGGAATTAGAACTTCTAAAGAATCTATATCCTAATGTTTATGAAGGTATGCCGAAAGAACTATGGGATATTCTTTTTACAAGCAGTAGAGAACAATTGATAGCAATAAGAAATCATGTGATAATAGATTATTCTCGATTAGAGCGCAAATTTCAGAATGGGCGCTATTTTGAAATGTATCCTGAACGCCGTTCAAATATGGAACAAGTACTGTGGGATAGTTTGGAAAGCGGAACGTTTGTACGGGAGAACAAAAAAATAGGCCGCAATGAGCCATGTCCGTGCGGAAGTGGGAAAAAGTATAAAAATTGTTGTGGGAAAGGGGTATAGTTTCGGGAGAAGAACCCAAAAAGCAGTGATATGATAATAGCAATCAATTATGCAGATAAAAGTTTTCAAAAAGCCCAAAAATTGAACTTAGAAACTGCAAAGAAATGGGGCGCAGACAGAACAATTGCCTATACGCCGGAGGATATGGATACGGCGTTTCGAGAGCGGAATCAGGCGATTCTAAGTGCGAAAAAGGGAAATGGCTTCTATCTTTGGAAACCCTATTTTTTAAATAAGGCATATCAGGAATTGAAAGAGGGGGATTACCTTATTTATACGGATGCAGGCTCCATTTATGTCAATAAAATACAATATTTAATTGACTGTATGGAACGGGAAAAGATGGAAATTATAGTCTTTTCCCTGCAAAGAGAATTGTTGGAGAAACAGTATACAAAAAGGGATGCTTTCGTGTTAATGCATTGTGATACGCCGCAGTTTACAGATACGCCGCAGTCGATTGGGGGGTATGTGCTTTTTAAAAAGTCTGATTTTGTGGAGCAGTTCTTGGCAGAGGACTTAAATTATGCACAGGATGAGCGCATTATTGCGGAGATTGCAAATACGCAGGGACTGCCCAATTATCCGGAATTTATTGCGCACCGGCATGATCAGTCGGTGTGGTCTTTAATGGTAAAAAAATATGGATTAAAGCGTTTCCGCGATCCATCGCAGTATGGTTTGTGCAATCATTATGAAACAGCAGTGGAGGAACGAAGTACATTTCCGCAGATAATTGATTCGCATAGAATGAATGTGGGATCGCTTCGGGAATTAAAATGGAGAAGAAGCAAATGCGGAAGGGTTGTTGATAAGGTAAAAAATAAGATTATAAACTGTTAGGGGGAATAGGGTGCAGAAAGTGGTAAGAAATAAATATTTCTTATATACAATTTGTTATTGGGGATTTATCGGTGCATTGGTATATCAGATATCTATACTTGGTTTATGTACAATCGCAACCTCGGATGCTGTTTCACAAATTTACCCGATACTGCTTTATACCAGAAGGCTTTGGCTAAATTTTTTTCAATCCGTTTTCGAAGGAAAATCGTTTGTATATCCTATGGTTGATTTTACGCTGGGAATGGGTGATGATACCATTGTTGCACTTAATTATTATGGTTTGCAAGACCCTTTCTATATCTTGTCTGTTTTTTTCTCAGAGGAATATTTACCATATTTTTATACATTGTTATTCTATATTCGGGTATATTTAGGCGGCGCTGCTTTTATTGCATTTGTTTCTGCATTGAATAATAAGAAAAGTGTCAGTGCGTATGTAATTGGGGCATTGGTGTATTGTTTTACCGGATTTACAGTGCAAAGCAATCTATTTGCAATATTCACTCATGCAATGCTTTATATTCCGCTTATGTTGTTGGGAGCAGAAAACTCCATACATGGCAAGAAAAAAGGTGTTCTGTGTTTTACAATATTTGGTTTTGCACTTTGCGGATTTTATTATTTATATATAGGCTCGATTGCGCTGGCTGTTTTTGTGCTTTATCGTATGTTTTGTGAAAAACGGAAATTTTCGCAGGCATTATTACAATTACGGGATTTAATACTAGAGTATCTGCTGGGACTAGGGCTTTCCGCGTTTGTTTTCGTTCCGGCGGTTGCTGGTTTTCTGACAAGCGATAGGGCGGTAGCAGAATTCGACTTTCCACTGATATTGCCGTGGGAGTCTGTAAAGCAGCAGCTTCTCAATCTATTTTTACCCTCCTATAGCGATAACGTACAGGAATTGGCGGTCTGTGTGATTACGGTAATTTCAGTTTGCTGTGTTTTGCTGACAAAGGATCGAAAAAAAGAACGTGTCAATATCATACTGTTGTTTTTGGCATCAATTATTCCTTTTATAAGCTGTGTAATGTCAGGCTTTGGTGCGTGTTATCAGCGTTGGGAATTGGTAATTAATTTATATCTCGCATATTTAACGGTATCTGTATGGGATGAGTTCAATCGTATTACTATTGTACAGAAAATAGGTATTGTCTTTGTTTTTCTTCTTATGGGGATTGTGGGTAAGCAGGAAGGTATCCTTCGGCATGAGCGTTTTGCAAAGGTATTGATCATATATGCTATTGTATCGGCAGTATTGATTGTTTTGCTGCCTATCTGCAGAAGGATAAAAAAGGAAAAGGCAGGAAGGCTGCTGCTGTTTTTCATTGTGTATATTAGTATTTGTATCAGTTGGAAAGCGGCATCTAGGGACAGGGAAGCGGATCAGGTGCAGGACAGGCAGGTGGTTCGAGAATTGATTGGCGATAGCCCGCAAAATGATTTTTACCGTATTGAAAATGAAAGAGCGTTTGCAGAACCGCGGATTAAAATGAATCTAGCGCTGCAGCAGAATTATTTTGGTACAATGGAATATGTAAGTATTGAAAACAAACGTTATATGTATGCTTTTGAGCGATGGGATATTGATAAGAAAAATTTTAATGTAGCGGGATTGGATCAGAGGGCGGTTTTGGAAACAATGAGTGCTGTAAAATATTTTGTAGTAAAATCAGAGTTTCAAAATATTGTTCCATATGGTTTTGCGTATATTAAGGCAACAGATGACGGGGAATGGTGTTTGTATGAAAATAAATATGCACTTCCAATTGCGTATACCTATAAGTTTTTGGGCAATAATGAGGCATATCAAAATATGACAGGACTTGAGAAGCAGCAGGCGATGCTGCAAACGGCAGCGGTTGAAGGCTACAAAGGAAATTTGCCCAAGAAGCAGATAGAAAATAGAATTAATACAGGAGGGGAGTATAAAATCATAGATATGACAAATGTGTCATTAGAAAATGGTATCATTAATGCTAATTCTGGCGGAACAATGACAATTGCTGCAGATATCAGAGCAGACTGTGAAAATTATCTCTTCTATACAGGACCAGAATTTTATGGCATGGAAGTGGCAATTAAGGAGGGATATATTAAGAATGGATATAATTTATCACCTTTGGTAATAAATCTTGGCGCACCGAATATGGATACACAGATAGAGATTACAATTACTTTTTATGCGTCGGTTTCATTTCAGGCAGATGCGCTGCAGATTGCCTCTTATAATATGGGAAAGTACGCACAGTATATACAGGATTTAAAGAAGGCAACTGAAGGAAACTTTAAGGTAACAACGAATAGAATTACAGGAAAAATTGAACTTGCACAGGATGAGTTTCTATGTGTCGCTGTACCTTATGCGGATGGCTGGTATGCCAAAATAGACGGAAAAGAAACGCAGGTTTATCCTGCAAATGATTTATTTATGGGAATAGAGGTTCCAAGAGGGAACCATAAGATAGAATTTTATTATGAAACACCCTATATAAGAGTTGGAGCATGGACTTCTATAATATCACTGTTATTGTTGATTTTTATGATTGTAAATCGAATTGTTCCTAAGGATAGAAGAAAGAGATTAAATGAGCAGAGATTTGAAAAAGAAATGGATAACTTATGAAAAAAGATGGCGTTTTCGTGATTTTTACTTTAATAAATGCCTGCGCCGCCACGGGATTGTAAAGTATTTTCACAGAGAGCCAGTAATGCCGCACTATGCGCACCAATGGGTAATGTCAAAGAAAAAAACGAATGATTATATCTATCATTTAATAAAGTCTGATAAGCCGTTTATGGTATGCCGCTTTGGCAATACAGAGTTACAGACTGTTGTGGGGAATCTAAAGACAAAGATTGTCGGGCACTCGAAAGAGACGGATGCATATTTGGACAAATGGTTTACCAGACTAGGAAAAGATTCGGGGTTCTTTCCAGTGGACTATAAGTATCTCGATAGGTTTACAGACTGTATTCTTGATGCCTGCAAAGAGGCGGATTTGCTTGCAATGTGGCACCTGAATATGGAAGATTTTGTGATTGAAGAATATAATCCTAATGTGAAGCTGACTTATCTTTTTCGCCTAGAGCCATGGCTTGCAAACTGCCGTCCGTGGTCTGCAGCATTAAAAGGAAAAAAAGTGCTGGTAATTCATCCGTTTGAAGATACTATTCAAGCGCAGTACCAGAAGCGGGAAAAGCTTTTTCCCAACACGGAAATTCTGCCGGAATTTGAGTTAAAAACGTTAAAGGCAGTACAGACATTGTGCGGCGAGCGGGATGAGCGCTTTCAAAATTGGTTTGAAGCATTGGAGTATATGGTGCAGACAGCATTAAAAATTGATTTTGATGTGGCGATTATCGGCTGTGGCGCTTATGGAATGCCGCTTGCGGCGAAATTAAAGCAGGCAGGAAAACAGGCGATACATTTGGGCGGCGCGACACAGCTTTTGTTTGGTATTAAGGGCAGGCGCTGGGAAGAAAACTATCCGTCTAAAATAGCGACGTGCTTTAATGCAGATTGGACATACCCTTTGGATTCCGAAAAACCAAAGAACGGCGGGACAGTTGAGATGGGGTGTTATTGGAAGTAATATAATAGAATGAAAAAATAAGGGCACGCAAAGGAAGACTGTTCGTTTCGCAGATGCGTGTCCGCCAAGGCGAGTAGGGGAGAAGTATCATCACCTACTCAATTATGCGCAGACCCGTGCAGAGGAACTATGCTGCTAATGCGGCGCACGGGTCGCGCGGCGAGTAGGGAAGATTGCCTTTCCCTACTCGAAGTTTGAAACTCTGTATTTCGAAAACCATGTTTTATCTGTGTGCCGCGCAGTTGGGTGGATTGTATCATATAATCATATGCGGAAGCCGGAAAATCGCGGTAGCCGGTAACTTCGCCTTCTTTCGGGCAGTATATCGTAATACCGTTCATATCAAAAGTCTGCATTTCTGAAGTATCATATTCTTTTTGGGTTAGATAATAGGGCGCAGTTAAGTTTTGCTTTATAAAAACCATATCGTCTGTAAAGTAGTGATCCCAGTAAGGTGTTAGAACGAAAAACATAAGTACAACAATACAACCGGATACCAGTTTATAGAAGCTGCTTTTTTCTTTGCGCATCCACATACCGACTGCAAGTGCGGGCGTTGCCAAAAGGAATGCAAGTCCGTAACGGATAAAAGGGGCAAGAAACAGCCAGGCAGCAGTATTGCACAGTACAACGATATTTAATAATACAAGGTTCCAATTCAGTCTTTTTTTGCGGATAATATAATGGAGCAGTATGAAAACATCCAGTACTACCGCAAGTATATTGGTTAGAAGCAGCATTTGTGCATAGCGTTCCTGTGCATTCCACCAGATAGGAAGCCATTCTTGAAAAGGTTTATCAATTAAGCTGCTGTCATATAGGCAGCGCGCCCATGTTTTAATCTGTGCAGAGTCAATTTGTACATATTGCACAGGCAGTTTCCAGTCAAATGAAAATAAATCCAGCGCTGGAAAGGGATAGAGCAGCCAGCCGGAGATAATTACATTGCGGATAAGATAAGGCAGTAACGTGATGATGCCGAAAAATAGGTAAGTAATGATTTCTTTTGTCCGTTTTTGACGAATAAGGCATACAAGCGGATAAAGCACCAATAGCACAAGCAGTCCAGCAGAAAGTTTTAAGGTGGCAATATAGACCGCTAATACGCTTAACAGGCAATATTCAGTGATATCCTGCGTATGAGATTCTAAAACCTCCGCCCAGCGGGTAATTAAATACAGCGCAAAAAACATAGTGGCGTAATCCGAAGCAGGCGAAACACAGCCTGTTAAATTTACAAGTGCATAGAATAGGATTCCAATACAGCATAAATCTGCGAAATGGTAAGAATGCGAAAAAAAGTTTTTTAAATGGTGCAGCGCCCAAATACAGAATAGTGCAGTAAGAAAACCAGTTGTGCAATGCAGCGACGAACCACCCAAAAACGCCATGCTGAACAACGCAGCAAAACCAAAATAAGAACTGTTGTACGCAAAGTGCCATTGCAGATTGGCAAGTCCCTTTACCACACCATATGTTTCATACCAACGAATCATTTGGGCATGATAAAGATTGGTGTCTGTATGGATAGTTCCGCGTGAGGTACAAAATGCAATCAGCAATAAAACGCCAAGATATAAAACACCTTCCCATGAACATAGGATTGATAAAGTTTTTTTAATCCGTATGGATAATTCACTTTTATTGCGGATAAGCACTGCAAGACAAAGAATAAAAAGAAAAAGGTTTGCAAGCAGCCCTACTTTATGGAAAATGCTAAAGAATTGTGCATAAATTGTTGTAACAACGATCCCACAGACAATATTATGTGAGAGACTATAGGAAGTATTGCAATTTACGAATTTATTAAGACATTTATAAAAACAGAATCCAGTCAAAAATGTGATAAATAAAATATAACTCCAGTTTAACAACACAATAACCATGCTAGGAAACCTTCTTTCCAATGAATTTGTCAATATACCATTTTATTGAAATATAATATATATTTGCATCCAATATGCAATAATTTTGTGCATTTTGATGTAATATTCCCCCTGGTTTCGCAATATATACATGAAAAACTTATAAAGCGTTTTGAGAATGCACAAAATGGGAAAAATAGCCAATATCACTATAGCATAAATAAATCGTAAAATCAAAGGGATATCCGTTGTTTATAAAATTGTAACAAATTAAAAATGGTTTTATAAAATTACATCTATTTGTAATAGATACTGTCAAGCGCTAAAATTTGCCAATAAGGAGTTGTAAATAAATAACTTGCTAATTTGACGCTGTATCAATGTTCCGATGCAAAGAAGATAATCGCAGGCGTAGCGGGCTGCGTCAGGAGTATCTGATGCTGCAGATGGACATTGAAACAAGTCAAATGGATGCGTTATTTATTGACAGTCCCTAACGTTGATTCACAAGCATAATATAAAAAATAAAACACATATTATCCAGAAAGGGATTGGCAAAATAAGCAGAATGAAATATAATAAAGATTATTTACAGATTTTGGTATAAATATTAATATGGAGTGAAAAGGATGAAACTTGTAATAGACTGTTTTAAACTGGTAAAGGGTGCGGGGAAGAGTATTGGGATTTATAATCTAGCGTGTCATCTTGTACAGGAATTGGCGAAAGGAAATCACCGGACAGAGAATGAGATAATTGTGTTTGGAAATGCGTATAACAGACCTGATTTTGGGGTTAAAGGGATTCATTTTATAGAAATTAAAAAAAATCCTTTAGATAAAAAAGCTTGTGTTCTATGGGAACTTTTTCAGGTTTCAGTGTTAGCAAAGAAACTAGGCGTGGATAAGGTTTTATTTCCCAGAGGATACACGTCACTGCTGCATTTAACGAAAGAATATGTGATTATCCATGATATGATTCCATTTTATTATCGTAAGCATTTCCCGAAATATTTTAATTCATTGGAAAATTTTTATATTTGCTGGCGCTTAAAGGCTTCGGCGAGGAAGGCAGATAAGGTGATTACAATTTCCGAGGCATCCAAACAGGATATTATGAAATATGCGCAGATAGAGGACAAGCGGATAACCGTTATTTATAATGGGTACAATCCTATTGTAGAGGGGGATTACAAACAGACGGATAAGCGGTATTTAGCGGCTATGACATCAGAACTTCCGCACAAAAATGCAGCGTATATCTTGGAATCTTATACTGCATACCATGGTGCAGTAGAAAATCCACTGCCGTTAATGATAATTGGACTAAAGGATTTATCAAAGTATCAACTGCCTCAAAATATAGAAGCGGATATTACTTGTATTTCGTATTTAGAAAAGGACGAGGACTTGTATCGTCTGATTGGCGGCGCTGCGGTGTTTTTATTTTTGTCATTAATTGAAGGGTTTGGATTCCCACCGATAGAGGCAATGCAGTTAGGAACGCCTGTAATCTGCTCGAATACAAGTTCGCTGCCGGAAGTTGTGGGTGAGGGTGCAGTCTGTGTATCTGTGACAGATTGTAATCAGGTTTCGAAGGCGATTATCGACATTGTTTCCCATAAAATAGATGTCGCCGCATTATGCCGGAAGGGTAAGGCGAATGCTGAGCGCTTTAACTGGGAGAAAACAGGGAAAAAATATAGAGAGGTATTGTTTGAATGAAGTTTGATTTACTGGCGCAGTTAAACAATAAAATACCAAAACGCACGAAAATTTGCTTTATATCTGGTATAATTATAGGATGGCTGACGCATTTTTATATGTTTTCCCATAAATTGGTAAACTGGGATGATATAAATAGTTTTAACAGCTTCGGCAGTGGTGATTATCTTGGCAGGTGGTTTTTAAAATATATTCATCCATGGGGGAGTATTTACAGTATACCGGCAGTACATGGACTTTTGTTTGTGCTCCTCCTAACGTTATCGGCTTGTTGTATATTGGAAATTATGCAGATCAAAAGTGTAACGGGAGCTGTACTTGTGCCGGCGCTGATGATAACGTTTCCCAGCGTAGCAAGTACAATGGCGTTTATGTTTATGGCGCATACATCCGGAATGGGAATTTTTATGGCGTCGCTTGGCGTTTATCTGCTGCGGAAATATCGGTTTGGCTGGCTGCCTTGCGGCGTTCTGCTGATTTGTACATTGGGAACTTATCAAAGTTATATCAGTTTTGCAATTACACTGATGTTAATGGGAATGATTTCAGACAGTATTAACGGAAAGAAATTTCCAGAGATGCTGAAAAAAGGGATTATATGTGTGGCGGTTTTGGGGGTAAGCGTGCTGCTCTATATGAAGCTTTCACATTGGATTTATCCCAATATTGACAATGAAACATACGGCGGCATTGGGAATATGGGACAAATTGCGATTGGGGAAATGCCGCGGCTAATTGGGCGGTGTTATAAACGTTTTCTGGAATATTTTATCTGGAAACCATTTGCATTTGTATCGAAATTTTCGCAGACTACAAATATTATTACTTGTATCTTAGCCGTTTTGTTGTTTTTACTTTTGACAGTGCAAAGGAAACTTTATAAAGATTTGTTATCATTTCTGCTTTTAATCGTATACTGCCTTTTTGTGCCGCTGGCAGCAGCATTTGTTTATTTTATGGCTCCGGAAGCTGATTATTCTATGTTAATGCTGTATGCTTACGTTTTAGTATTTGTGATAGTGGTTGCTTTGCTGGAATATTGTGT
The DNA here is from genome assembly GCA_009774395.1 of Lachnospiraceae bacterium. Classification (GTDB taxonomy): domain Bacteria; phylum Bacillota; class Clostridia; order Lachnospirales; family Lachnospiraceae; genus COE1. The sequence continues at coordinate 13,501 of VSNQ01000035.1, read as the reverse complement.
GCAGGATTGGGAACAGGCAGCGGATTTGTCCCTGCTGCGGCGGGTAGCAGCACAGGCAGTGGCAGTTATCACGGTTGCAACAGTATTTTTCAGCAGCTATTCGGATTATTTATTGACAAACCGGGCATATTTGCGGACGGATATTGCAACGGAACGCGTCAAGGCATATTTTAACCGCGTGCTTTGTATGGCAGAATCCACAGAGGGCTTTCAGCAAAATGATAAAGTAGCGATTTTGGGAGAGTTTTATTATAAGAATAATCCAAGCAGTGTGGAGATTGATATTTTAGAATCAGAGGATTTGCGGGAATTGTCGGGGATTGCGTTGGAGAATGGCTTAATTACTTCCAGCGTTCGAGAGAATTTTATTAAAACATTTCTTGGTTATGAGCTTGCGAAGCTGGATTGGGCAGAAAAAGAGGCCTTAATGGAAACGGAACAATATAAGCGTATGCCTTTATATCCAGAAAACGGCTGTGTACAGAAAATTAATGATATTTGGGTAGTGAAAATGTGCGAATAGTTTAATAATGATATATTGCTGCTATTCTGGGAAATCAAAATGTGCAAGTAATTTGATAATGGAAAAATGGGTATTGCAAACTATTTTGCTATGGTTTACAATCTAATCAGTATAAAAAGACATAGCGCGAAAGGACTTTAATACAGTGGACGGTCATAGAAATAAAGGGATACTATATATTGTAGTTCCGTGCTACAATGAGGAGGAAGCCTTAGAGCGGTCGGCGCGGATTTTGCTGGACAAGCTGGAGGAACTAAAGAGCCGCAGTATTATCTCGGACAAAAGTCGGATTGTTTTTGTAGATGATGGCTCTAAGGATCGAACATGGGAATTGCTGCAGGGGTTCTATCAAAAGAATGAAAATATTATTGCGTTGCGTTTTGCACATAACCGCGGGCATCAAAATGCGATTCTTGCAGGAATGATGTTTGCGAGGGCATACTGTGACTATACCATTACAATTGATGCTGATTTGCAGCAGGATATTCATGCAATGGAATTGTTTATTGCGGAGTATGTACAGGGCAGCGAAATTGTGTATGGTGTGCGCAATTCAAGGAATACTGACGGTTTTTTTAAGAGAATGTCAGGGACGATATTTTATAAAGTAATGCATTTTCTTGGCTGCAATATTTATGAAAATTCCGCGGATTATCGTCTGATGAGTGTTAAGGCGCTGGAAGCGTTGGCGGAATACAGCGAAGTAAATTTATTTTTGCGGGGAATTATTCCAGATATCGGGCTGAAATCTTCTGTGGTGCATTTTGAGGTATTTCGACGGATGCAGGGGGAGTCAAAGTATTCGCTGTCTAAGATGCTGACGCTTGCGGCGGATGGGATTACGTCTTTTAGTATTCGTCCGATTCGTCTGGTGTTTTCGATGGGAATTGTGGCACTGTTAGTTGGCTTGATTATGATAATTCACATTATCTATGAACATTATTTTGGGTATACTGTGGGCGGTTGGTCGTCTATTTTAATGTCGATATGGGTATTAGGGGGTGCAATTTTGCTCTCTTTGGGAATTATCGGTGAATATGTGGGGCGCAATTATATGGAAACAAAGCGCAGACCGCGGTATTATTTCTGGGAAGTGCTGTCGCGGGAGGAGGATGCTAAGGAGCGTTTGGACGATGAAAAAATATGATAAAATAGTTATCGGCGCGGGTTTGTATGGGCTTTATGCTGCGCGGTATTGTGCTAAAAAGGGGCAGAGTGTGTTGGTTTTGGAGTGTGATCCTACGCCGTTTCGCAGAGCAACCTATATTAATCAGGCGCGGGTGCACCAAGGTTATCACTATCCGCGATCCCTTTCGACGGCAATGAAATCTGCAGGATATTTTACACGGTTTAATAAGGATTATGGGTTCTGCATTAATCGGGAATTTCAGAAAGTGTATGCTACTTCCAGTGAATATTCGTGGTCTGATGGTGTGCAGTTTCAGAAATTTTGTCAGGCGGCAGGGATTCCCTGCGAGGAGCTTCCGGCAAACCGCTTTTTTAAAAATGGGATGTGCGACGGAGCGTTTTTAACGCGGGAGTATACGTATGATGCTATGATTTTAAAGGATTATTTTCTTGACGCGTTAGAGGCAATGGCTGACAGGGTAGAAATCCGCTATGGTGCGGCAATAATGCAAATAGAAAAGCAGCAGGATGCATATGTGCTTTTTGTGCGTGAGGGAAATACTATACAGGAGTATTCTACAGGCTATTTGCTGAATGCCACATATGCTTCTACCAATCAGATTTTGGAGATGCTGGGCTATGAGAAGTTCCGTATTAAGTATGAATTGTGTGAAATTATATTGTGCAATGTGAATGACACTTTGAGAGCGTATGGGTTTACGGTAATGGATGGGCCGTTTTTTTCAATTATGCCGTTTGGGAAAACGGGGCTGCACTCTTTAACATCTGTAACGTTTACGCCGCACGCAACAAGTTATGACCCGACACCAACATTTGCGTGCCAGCACAGCAGTGGGACGGACGATGATAGGTATGAAATATATAATGACTTTTGTAGTCCAAGGCATTTAGGAAATTGTAATGATTGTAAGGCAAAGCCGGAGAGTGCTTTTCCGTATATGGCGAATTTGGCGCGGAAATATTTAAGGGAGGAATATGCATTTGAATACAAGGAATCGCTGTTTTCTATGAAGCCGATTTTAATGAGTTCAGAGATAGACGATTCCAGACCGACAGTAGTGCGAACCTACTCTGTGAATCCGACTTGCGTTGGTGTCCTTTCTGGAAAGATTAATACAGTGTATGATTTAGATGATGTGCTGGAATAAAGAGCGTATTGAAACTTTGGGACAGCACTGCCTGAAAACTTGACGTCTTGCGGATGTGCAGCGGATTTATTGGATAATGGAGAAAAAAGGATATGGGGGTGCTGAATGGGGGCATATCGCAATAAAGAGAAAAATTTTATATCTGCTGTGATTTATGTGCATAATGTAGAGGAATATGTAGCGGACTTTCTGCGTACAGTTATGGAGGTGCTTGAAGAACATTTTGAGCACTCTGAGATTATCTGTGTCAATGATCATTCTGAGGATAACAGTGCGGCAGTAATTCGGCGGGTTGGGAAAGAATGGACGACAATGCAGCAGCCGCATTCCATGCAGATATCTGTGCTGAATATGAGTTATTTTCATGGCGTAGAAGTGGCAATGAATGCAGGGATTGACCTGGCGATTGGTGATTTTGTGCTGGAATTTGATACAGCGATTTTGGATTTTGACAAAGAACAGATTATGGAGGTTTACAAAAAGTCGCTGGAGGGTTATGATATTGTCAGTGCTTCACCCGATCAAAAGCAGCGGTTTTCTTCCAATTTGTTTTATAATATATTTAACCGTTTTGGTGATTTATCATATAAGTTATACAGTGAACGGTTTCGAATTTTAAGCCGGCGGGTGATTAACCGCATTGGCAGTATGAATAAATCGGTGCCGTACCGAAAAGCAGTATATGCCAACTGCGGGCTGAAAACCTGCAATATTCGCTATTCGGTTGTAGGCGGAACAAGACGCAGAGAGGATAAGGCAGAGCGTAAATATCGTACAGATTTAGCAGTGGACAGCTTGATTTTGTTTACTGAGGTAGGGTATCGCTTTTCGGTGACAATGACCGTGATTATGATGCTGGTAGCAATATTTGTGGCATTGTATTCCGCGGTGATTTATCTGTTTAGCACACCAGTAGCAGGCTGGACAACGACAATTTTCTTTATGTCGTTTGCGTTTTTTGGATTGTTTGGTATATTGACAATTATTATTAAGTATTTGCAGATTTTGGTTGATTTGGTATTTCGCAGAAAAAAATATAGCTTTGAAAGTATTGAAAAATTGTAAAGCAAGCTGTAAGTTTTGCTGTGCAATTGACAGTAAGAGATATGATAAATTATTTTTTATTTGATCATGAAAAGGAGGATATTGTATGATTATTTTAGTGGGATATACGGGATTTGTGGGCAGCAATATTTATGTAAGGGCAAGGAACCGCATTGAAGGTGTGTACAATTCCAACAATGTTGAGAAGGCGTATGGATTGGAGCCGGATTTATTGATTTATGCAGGGCTGCGCGCAGAAAAATATTTGGCAAATAGTGCACCGGAAAAGGATTTAGACTTAATCTTAAATGCGGAGCGCAATATCCGAAAAATTAATCCGAAAAAACTGGTGTTGATATCAACAATTGATGTCTATAAAAATCCTGTAGGAGCAGATGAAAACAGTCCGACTGTAACCGACGAGAAGGGAAGTGTCGGCGATGGGGTACAGCCATATGGTTTAAATCGCTATTATCTTGAGGCGTGGGTGCGCAAAAATTACCCTGATGCGCTGATTATCCGTCTTCCGGCACTGTATGGGTTAAATATTAAGAAGAATTTTATCTATGATTATATCAATGTAATTCCTTATATGCTGCGGAAGGAAAAAATGGCCGAGCTTTCTGTTAGCGCAATGGAATTGCAGGATTATTATGAATTGCAGGATAACGGCTATTATAAATGTAAGGATTTATCCAAAGAGGAGAAGGAAAAGCTGCGCCAGATGTTTACGAAGCTTGGTTTTACAGCGCTTGATTTTACAGACAGCCGGAACGAATATCAGTTCTACCCGTTAAGCCGTCTATGGGAGGATATCCAGACAGCGCTGGATGAAAATATTCCACTGCTGAATATGGCAACAGAACCGGTTTCCGCAGCAGAAGTTTATAAATATATAACTGGTAAAACATTTCAGAATGAACTCGATGGTGAAACTGCAAAGTACGACTTTAGAACGCGCTATGCAGAGAAATTCGGCGGCAAGGACGGCTATATTTGCAGCAAGGAAGCCGTATTGGAAGATATCAAGCGGTTTATTGAAAGCTATCAATAGAACGAATAATATTGAATACTAGTACATCGTTTTCTTAATCCTTGTGGTATTCAAGTTAAAATAATATTTTGGTAAGTATGTTATACTGAAGACCATTAAGATTTACCAATTTCTGCACAGCCCATATTGCATAAGCGGGCAATACGTACTGTGCAGAAAGGAGAATCGAATCGTTTGTGGGCATAAAAAGAATAAAATTTTAGGGAGCGTGCAGTTATGAAGTGTGCGATATCGAATATTGCGTGGACGGCGGATCAGGATGTTTCGGTCTATCAACTTATGAAGCAATATAATTATAAAGGGCTGGAAATTGCGCCGACGCGGATTTTTCCTCAGAATCCATATGGGTGTTTGACAGAAGCACGGCAATGGGCAGAGAACTTAAAGAAGCAATATGGTTTCACAGTATGTTCTATGCAGTCAATATGGTTTGGCAGAACGGAGAAATTGTTTGGAAGCAGGCAGGAACAGGAAGCACTTCTTACTTATACAAAGATGGCAGTTGACTTTGCAGCAGCGATAGACTGCAAAAATCTTGTCTTTGGTTGTCCAGGAAACAGGGCGCTTCCCGAAAATGCGGATTTGGCAAAACGGCTAGAAGGAATTGCTTTTTTTCAGGCGGCTGGTGCGTATGCAGAGCAAAACCAGACTGTAATCGGTATGGAAGCAAACCCACCGATTTACAATACCAACTATATTAATACAACGCAGGAGGCGTTAGCGCTGATTCGTGAAACCGAAACAGCAGGCTTTGGATTAAATCTTGATGTGGGGACTATGGTGGAGAATGGCGAACGCGTGGAGATATTGGAAGGAAATGCAGCATATATCAACCATGTACATATTAGTGAGCCACACCTTGCGCCGATTGTGATGTCCAAAAAACGGCGCGGGCTGCACCAGGAGTTAAGCTGTTTCTTAAAGGAAAACCAGTATCAGGGCTATATTTCAATTGAGATGGGGAAAACGCAGGATTTGGTACTGCTTTCGGAGCTGCTTAATTATATTAGGGAGGTTTTTGGATGATAATAGAGTATAACCAGCCGGGTGTTCCCGTTTTTGAATGTTCGGAATATGCACCGAAATTATGTGATTATGCGGTGCTGATACCAATAATTAACGAGGGAGAGCGCATTATAAAAGAACTGTATCGCGCATATAAGAATGATATCTCAAAGTGTGCAGATATTGTAATCTGCGACGGTGGTTCTACGGACGGTTGTACGGAGGAAAAGAAACTGCGCAAGTTAAAGGTGAATACGCTTTTAGTAAAGAAAGATGCAGGAAAACAGGGAGCGCAACTCCGCATGGGAATTTGGTGGGCATTAAAAAGAGGTTATCGGGGTATTATTACAATTGATGGGAATAATAAGGATAGTATCGAAGATGTTCCAGCATTTATTCAGAAATTGGAAGAAGGATATGACTTTGTGCAGGGGTCGCGCTTTGTGGAGGGCGGACGCGCTGTGAATACGCCGTTTATCCGCAATATATCGGTAAGACTGATTCATGCGCCGATAATTTCAAAGACAGCAGGACAGCATTTTACGGATACGACAAATGCATTTCGGGCATATTCTGCGCAGTATTTAAAAGATCCGCGGGTTGCGCCGCTGCGGGATATTTTTATGGGGTATGAGCTTTTGGCATATTTGTCTGTGCGCGCAACACAGCTTGGTTATCAGGCTTGCGAAATTCCTGTAACGCGGGCATATCCTAAGAAAGGCAAAACACCAACAAAAATCAGTTTTTGGAAAGGAAACAGCGCATTAATGAAAATACTGCTAAAAAATCGATTTGGTGCGTATAATCCGTAGTGTAAAAAGGTGGCTTGAGATACCATTTATCACTGCTTGGAGGATGAGATGGAAAATATCAGAAGAAAGAATAAAATGATAGAATTATACAGCGTTTTGCTGGTCGATCTGATAAGCGTGATTGTTTCTTATGTGCTGTCTTTGTTTATCCGGTTTCGCGTAATACATTATGAAGAGTATCCTGTGGAGTTCCATATGATGGTGGGGACATATATTGTAGTGCTCTGTTTGCTGTACAGCTTGTTTTTAGATGCAAACAGAAATTTTTTCTACAGGGGATATTATCAGGAATTTTATTATACAGTGCGTTACACGTGTATTTTGGTGGTTGGTCTGGTTGTGATTTTATATTTGACACAGCAGGCTTATGCGTTTTCTCGGTTAATCTATGGAATTTTTGCAGTTTTGAATACCTTGATAACGTATTGCGTGCATATGCTGCTGAAAAAAGTAATGTGGAAATATTACCGCAGGAGCGCAAGCAGCAATAAAATGCTGGTAGTGGCAAGGGATATCAATGTCAAGGAGGTTGTGGGCAATTTAATTCAAGGGACAGAATGGTATTATGAGATTACGGCGGCAGCGGTTTATGATGAAAACCGCATAAATGATAGGATACAAGGCGTTCCTGTGGTGGCGGCAAAGGAGGATTTGTTTGATGTTGTGGTGCAGATGATGGTGGATGAAGTGTTTATCTGCCTTCCAGGGATTCCCGTAATTGAGATCCGTGATATGGTACAAAGGTTTGAGGAAATGGGGCTGGTATGCCATTACAATGTCGATTTATTTAGCAGAGCAAATCCAAATACATATGTACAGCAGATGGCGGGGTACAGTGTGATTTCTTTTGCTTTAAAAAATATGGATTCAAGGCGGCTTCTAATAAAGCGAGTGATTGATATTGTGGGGGCGCTGGTTGGATTGGTGCTGACGGCAATCATTACACCGTTTGTTGCGGCTGCCATTAAAATAGATTCACCGGGGCCTGTGTTTTTTTCACAGACACGGATTGGAAAAAATGGACGGCGCTTTAAAATATGGAAGTTTCGGTCAATGTATCTAGATGCGGAGGAGCGCAAAAAAGAACTGGCGGCACAGAATCAGGCAAAGGGGCTTGTCTTTAAGATGGAAGATGATCCACGGATTACAAAAGTTGGGAAGTTTATCCGCAAGACAAGCATTGACGAAACGCCGCAGTTTTTAAATATTTTATTTGGAGATATGAGTTTGGTGGGTACGCGCCCGCCGACAGAGGACGAGTTTGAGAAATATAATGGATATTATCGTAGACGCATGAGTATTACACCTGGGCTGACTGGAATGTGGCAGGTGAGCGGACGCAGCGATATACAGGATTTTGAGGAGATCGTCAAGTTAGACTTGGAATATATTGATAACTGGTCTTTGGGGCTGGATATAAAAATTTTATTTATGACAGTTTTTGCAGTGTTGGGACGCAAGGGGGCGCGGTAGTTTCTTTTGGTAACGCTAAGCAGCCGTATGCAAAAGATATTGACGTTTTAGGGGAAATGATGCTATAATCGTAACAGTTTTTGGATAGAATAGGAATGATGCAATATTAAAATGGGTAAATTACAGTATTGTGAAATATTGCGGACGCGAATCAATGTAACGAATATGCAGGAAACACTGGATTATATTCATTCACATAGAGAGGCACTCCGCGGAAAGTATATTTGTGTTTCTAACGTGCATACAACCGTAATGGCATATGAAAACAAAAAATATCGGGCAATACAAAACGGTGCAGCGATGGCGCTGCCGGACGGTGCGCCGCTTTCAATATATAGCAAGAGGAAAGGATTTGCGCAGGCACAAAGGGTAACAGGGCCGGATTTAATGCTGGAATTGTTTCGTGTATCGCCGCAATATGGGTATCGCCATTATTTCTACGGCGCTACGCAGGAAACACTTGCAGATATGCGCACAGCGATAGAGAGGGATTATCCTACATTAACGATAGCAGGAATGTATGCGCCGCCGTTTCGACCGTTGACCGACGAGGAGGAACAGCAGGCAGTTTGTCAGATAAATAAAGCGCAGCCAGATTTTATATGGGTCGGGCTTGGAGCACCCAAGCAGGAGGAATGGATGGCGGCGCATAAGGATAAAGTAAGCGGCGTAATGTTTGGTGTAGGCGCCGGATTTGATTATTTAGCAGGGCATATAAAGCGTGCTCCTAAGTGGATGCAGCGTTTGTCGCTGGAATGGCTGTATCGGCTGCTACAAGACCCTAAGCGGCTGTGGAACCGCTATATTACAACAAATATTAAGTTTTTCCGGTATATTTTCCGAGAGCATAGACGGAGTTTGAGAAAGAGGCGAGAAAGAGGCATAGAAAGAAATGAACGGTAAAATCTGGTTTCATGCAGATGATTTCGGCGTGACTGCACAACAGGCGCAGAAAATACTGGCTTGTCATCGGGAAGGTGTACTTAACAGCATCAGCATTCTTCCGAATACGCCGTCACTTGGAGAAGCACTGGAAATATTAGACAAAGAAGACCCCAAAGCAGAAATACGCCGTGTTCTGCACTTAAATTTTGTGGAGGGGAAGCCATTGGCAGGCGCTGATAAAGTGCCGCTTTTGGTGGATAAAGAAGGATTTTTTAACAAATCGTTTATTCGACTTTTTTTATGGAATATTACAAAAATTAGTACAAACAGGAATCGCCTGAAACAGCAGATAAAATTGGAGATTGCCGCACAACTTCGGGCAGTCACAAGTCAATATAATTATCGTATTACCGCCATAGATTCGCATCAGCACTATCATATGATACCAATTGTGCTGGATAGTCTGTTGGAGGTATTATCTGAACAAGAATTTGAACATCTAAGGATACGCCAAATCCGGATACCTTGTGATCCAGTAAGCCCTTTGGTGCATACGCAGGGAATGCCAAAAAGGGTACCGGTAATGAATCTGGTAAAATGGTGCATCCTAAAAATATACGCGGGTAGAAGTCAGGTACTTTTGAAAAGCAGAGGGATACAGTCCCCCGTGTTTTTCGGCATCTTTTTTACCTGTGAAATGAAATGGGAGGTAGTGAAAACGCTGCTTCCGGCGTATCAAAGCTATGCGGGCAGAAAGGCTTCGGAACTGGAATTGATGTTTCATCCCGGGAATCTTACGGCTGCGTATGAGCTTTTAGACGCAAGAAATAAAGAGCTGGCAGATTTTTATATGTCCGATAATCGTTTTTACGAGGCGGAATGTTTAAAGCTGCTGGGCGTGAATAGTAAGGACACATAAAACAGTTTCTTAGAAGCGTTTAATTCTTAGAAAGGAGTTATTTTATGAGAAACAAAAAAGCTGGGTTACTGACGTTATTTGCGGCAGTAATGGCGGCAGTATCTTGTACTGCCTGCAATCAGCGTGTCCGTGTGGAGGCAGGAAGCCTTCAGGCGATTTCACGCTGTGTGGAAGGATGTACCTGTACAGACTGCATTTGTTGTCAGAATGCGGCACTGGGAACAGGGGAAAATTTGGCGGCGGCGGATACTTCATCTGCTGCTGTAGAAGAAAAGCAGGAGGAAACGGCTTCTGGCGATACAGAGCAAAACACAGAAAACAACGAGAATACAGAGGGTAATATATCAGAAAATAATACTGCAGAAGATGGATCAGCACAAGATGGCACAGAGCTGGAGGGCAGTGATACCACAGATACACAGCAGCAAGGAACAGATAGTGGTAAGGATAAGAATACAGATGCGGATAAAAAAACAGAAAGCGGCGATAATTCAGAAACCGAATCAGAATCGACAGAGGAGCAGACACAGGAATTAAATGAAATAGAGCGTCTATCCGAGGGAGAGAAAGCGGCGAGAAGAAAGCAGCAGCTAAATTTTGTCAAGGCGAGGGACGGGCTGTATAAGCTGAAAAATTCTAAGGATAAGACTTCTAAAATTAATCAGATGGATAAGCAGATACTGGAGAACAATACGTATGACTTTTCCAAAAAAAATGTGGTGTTTATCGGCGACAGTATTACCGAAGGAATCACAAGCGCAGTTGACCAGAATGGCAATTTTGTCAGCTATGTTACTTATGCAAATTCTTATCTTCATTTTCAACGGGTTTTAAATCATGGAAAAGGTGGAAGAATGTTTTCTGCATATGGCGGCGAGGAGTTTTCGCTGGCGCTGAATTTTGGAAATGTAACCAATGTGGACTCGGATATTATTGTAGTGTTTGCGGGTGTCAATGATTATTTGGCTGATGTTTCCAATAAACGTTTTGGCAATGCAAAGGATGTATTAAGCACAGCAGGATACTGCGGTTCTGTCCGTTATTTTATGAAGCAGTTAAAAGAGTACTATGGGGACAGGGAAGTCTTTTTTGTGACAATGTACAATATGTCTAAGAAATCAACCTGTGCTTATACGGATTATAACGGGCAGCCGACGTTGGGCGATTTTATGAAAGTAGAGCGTGAGCTTGCCGAAGAATTTGGATTTCATGTTATTGACTTGTATGATACAGGTTTTATGGATTGTTCTACGAAAGAATCTTCGGACTATTATCTGCGTGACGGGCTGCATCCGAAGGATAACGGAAATATTGTGCTGGGCGAGCATATTGCCGCAGAATTGTCATTATATTTTAGCCAGAAAGAAGGATCATAAAAAGGATAATTTTGTAGTAGGAGAATTTAGCGCGTGGAATTGTATAATTGGGGGATACTGTTATTTTTGGTATTACCTGCACCCCTTTTTTTAGGATTGATACCGGTAAAGTACATGAATGCTTCACAAAGGACACCCGCAATGGCATATGCCTGCGGGTGGTTTGTGAGCTTTTTTCTATTTGAATTAACGGCAATTCCTTTTATCCTGCTGCAAAAAAGTTTTCGTATGCTCGTAGCGATTTATACAGCAGTTTTCGGCGCAGCAATCGTGTATTCCGTGTTAAGCGGTAGAAAGGTTTTTATTGATTTTATAAAAAATATTAAGAAAATTCGCACAATGCCGTTTCTGGTAATAATTGGCTGGCTGTTGGTTTTTGGGCTAATCGGCGCACAGATGGTGTATGCAGTACAATTTGCGTATTGGGATGGAGATGACGCATATTATATAGCTACAGCGGTGCTGACAGATACGTTTGACACGATGTATCTGCGAGATGCCTATACGGGGTATATTTATCCGCTAGATATACGCCATGCACTATCGCCAACGCCAATATATCAAGCATGGCTGTCACGGCTGAGTGGAATCCCCCCTGCTGCGGTGGCACATACAGTTCTTGCACCCGTTTGGCTGTTGTTTATGTATTGTATTTTTGGGCAGATCGGCAATCGACTGCTCTATAAAAATAAAGATGCAAAAAAAAACCGTCGCAATTACCGTCCTGTGTTTATGCTTCTAATTATTGTATGGTTTGCGTATGGCAATGTTTCGCTCTATACAGCAGAAACATTTATTATGACAAGGACGTGGCAGGGAAAAGGGCTTATGGCAGGCATTGTGCTTCCGGCGCTCTTTCTGTGTATTATGTATCTCGCCAGTGATAAGGTAACCAAAGGTGTGTGGCTATTGTTTGTTTGTGTGATTGTTTCGGCAGTGTTTGCCACAAGTATTGCCTTTATGCTGGTGCCGACGGTGGTCGGTCTGGCGGCGATTATGATTGCACTGCGCAAAAAGGATATCAAGATCGCTGTGTTGATGATGGTCTGCTGTCTGCCGTGTTTGGTGCTTGGTGGATGTTATCTGCTGTTAAGTTGAAAATGGGGGAGATTTGCCAATGTGGGAAAAAATGGGCAGAGTAATGGAGGATATTCTCCGCTATAATAACCGAAGTTTTCTAATTCCCATTTTTTTAATTACGCTGCTTGCGCTTTGGGTTATGGAGCGGAACAAAAAAATTAAAATTGCGCTGGTGTATTTGACAGCGGCGCTGGTAGTGGTATTTCTCAGCCCATTGTTTGTATGGATTGGCATGAAAATGGATAATGAAATCTACTATCGTGTCTGGTGGACGCTGCCCATAGGGATTATGGTGTGTTATTGCATTATTCGATTTATGATGCGCTTTAAGTCCATGATTGCAAAAGGACTTGTGCTGCTTGTGGCGCTTGTGGCGATTGCGGCAAATGGGAAGCTGGTCTATAAGAATACATTGTATTTTCCCGCGGTGAATGCCTATCATATTCCGCCCGAGATAATTGATGTCGTGGAAACGATGAAACTCGAAAAGTATAGACCAATCGCCGTAATGCCGGCGGGACTACTGCCGTTTTTGCGACAGTATTCTGGGGATATTTTTACACCGTATGGACGCAATATGTTAGAGCCCCAGTGGAATTTTTCCAATGCGCTTTATGATGCAATGGAAGGGAGCGAAACCTACAACGCGGAGGAACTTGCAAGGTGTGCGCGCGAAGAACACTGCGTATATGTAGTGCTTGCTTCGGCAAAGCCGATAGAGGGCAGCATGGTAGAACAGGGTTATTTTTTACTGGATTTTGTACAAGGGTATTTAATTTATATGGATTATAACTATTACCATGTTTTAAAGGAACAGGGGCTTTTGGATGAGGATATTATTGCAATTGGAGAGCAGGAAGCATTTTAGTATATACTCGCGAACGATTCGATTTTCCTTTCTGCATAGCACGTATTGCCTGCTTATGCAATATGGGCTGTGCAGAAATTGGAAAATCTTGTAACAGTTCAGGTAGGTCTGCGCATTTACTGCGCTGACCGTAATAAAATGTAGTGGTTGGAGGTATCCAGCCCA